>SKPS01000206.1 GCA_007119395.1 Lentimicrobiaceae bacterium | reverse complement strand
TTGTTGTGATAATTCCTTGCCTGTCATTGATCTTTTCCCTTAATCTCAGGGCATCGAAATAATACCGCTTGGCTCTGCCATGGTCCCCCAGCTCTTCGTTTGCCAGCCCCAGATTGTTCAGTGTAGTGGCAGCACTGCGTGGATCCGCAATAGAATCCTTCATGGAAAGGGAGATCCGAAAGTATTTCTTGGCATGTTGGAAGTCTTTTTTTGCCTGGTACGCATTGCCCAAATTGTTGTACACAGCATCCAGTACATCATCGGTATCGAGCCGCGACAAGATCAGTTCAGCCTCTTTCAGCACTTCAATGGCCAAATCGGGTTTTCCTGTTGTGATGTAAATGTTGCTCAGGTTGCTAAGGCCCCGTGCAATGGCAACGGAGTCGTTTTGTGCTCTTCGGATGTTCATTGACCGGCTGATCAGATTTATGGCGCTCTCATAGTCACCGATAACCTGGTAAAGTACCCCCAGGTTATTGAGCGTTTTGACGATCTCCAGTGTGTCTTGAATAGCCTCTTTGATGGCAAGACTCTTATTGAGTAGTGAAATGGATCTGGCATATTGGCTTTGCATATAATATGATATAGCCAGGTTGTTCATGATGTCTGATTGCAGTTTCAGATCATCGATTTTATTGGCATTTTGTAAAGCGAGGGAGTCATATTTAATCGAGAGACTGATATTTGAGTTTGCATAGCCACCTGCGATTTCACGCAACAGGTTGATCTGTTCAATGCCGCGTGTTTTGGGCAGACGTGCTTTGAGGCTGTCGGGGTTGAATTGGGCTGCATGGGCCAAAACAGCCATCAGCGTGAGTGTTAAGATGAAAGCAACTCGGAATAGACGAGCCGGATTCATAAAACTGTTGTTGCATATATATGAATGCTTATGAGCCATTGAATAAATAGGTTACGGGTTGTTTTCTGTTAAATTTGATCGATGCTTTTCCATCGCAAACAGTTCGTCACGCAATCTGGCCGCCTCAATGAAGTCAAGCTCTTTAACGGCCTCTTCCATTTGCTGTTTCAATTTCCGTATCGCCTTGTCAAGTTGTTTTATTGACATATACTGCACTACCGGGTCAGCGGCGAGGGATTGTTGGGTGTCTTGCGAGGCATAAGGGTACTCTGTTGCGTTGTCATCATGATCTCTATTAGAGAACATACTTTTTTCCAGCGGTTTGTGAATTGACTCCGGGGTGATACCATGTTTTGCATTGTATGCCAGTTGCTTTTCTCTTTTCCTGGAGGTTTCGTCTATGGTGCGTTGCATGGAGTGGGTGATGTTATCTGCATAAAAGATCACTTTGCTGTTTACATTTCTGGCGGCTCTGCCGGCGATCTGCGTAAGAGACCTTTCCGACCTGAGGAATCCCTCTTTATCTGCATCAAGCACTACTACCAGAGAGACTTCCGGCAGGTCGAGCCCTTCTCTGAGGAGGTTAACACCCACCAGCACGTCGATTTCCCCTTTTCGCAGTGAGGCCATAATGGCTACCCTGTCCAGTGTTTCAACATCTGAATGGATGTAGTTGGATTTCAGGTCGAGGGAGACAAGGTATTTGTTCAGCTCTTCAGCCATTCTTTTGGTGAGTGTGGTCACGAGTACTCTTTCGTTGGCATCAACCCGCAGACGGATCTCTTCAAGCATGTCATCGATCTGTTGGTGGCTGGGACGCACCTCAATGACCGGGTCAAGCAATCCAGTGGGTCTGATCAACTGCTCCACCACCACACCACCACTCATCTCCAGCTCGTAATCGGCCGGTGTGGCACTCACATACACCACCTGGTTTACAATGGCTTCAAACTCATCAAACTTCAGCGGCCTGTTGTCTAATGCAGCCGGCATACGGAAACCATACTCCACCAGGTTTTGTTTCCGGGAACGGTCACCACCATACATCGCCCTGATTTGTGGTATGGTCACATGGCTCTCATCAACGAACAAGATAAAATCGTCATCAAAATAGTCGAGCAGGCAGAAAGGGCGTTTGCCACTCTCTCTGCCATCGAAGTAGCGGGAGTAGTTTTCAATACCGGGGCAGTATCCCAGCTCACGCATCATTTCGATATCATATGAAGTTCTGTCTTCCAGTCTTTTGGCCTCTTCAAATCGACCGATCTCTTTGAAGTAGGCTACCTGATCTACCATGTCGCGCCAGATCTCATCCAACGCATGTTTCATCTTCTCCTGGCTGGTAACGAAGATGTTGGCAGGATAGATGGTCAAGTGGTCCAACATCTCAATCTTTTTGCCGGTATCGGGCCATATCGACTCGATCGACTCAATTTCATCGCCCCAGAAAATGATACGATACCCGATGTCACTGTAAGCTGGAAAGATGTCTACCGTGTCACCCTTGACCCTGAAAGTACCCCTGCGAAAATCGGTTTCAGTGCGTGAATAGAGGCTGGTCACCAAAGCGTGAAGCAACTTATTCATGCTGATCTTTTGCCCCTGTTTCACACGAATCACGTTGCTGTTGAAGTCTTCAGGATTTCCAATACCATATATACAAGAGACGGACGACACCACAATGATGTCCCTTCTGCCCGACAACAGCTTGGAAGTGGTGCTCAGGCGTAGCTTTTCGATTTCGTCATTGATGCTCAGGTCTTTTTCGATGTAGGTGTTGGTGATAGGGATAAAAGCTTCAGGTTGGTAGTAGTCGTAATAGGAGATGAAAAACTCAACAGCATTTTCAGGGAAGAAGTGAGTGAATTCAGCATAGAGCTGAGCTGCCAGTGTTTTGTTATGGCTCAGCACCAGCACCGGTTTCTGCACTTGTTGGATCACATTGGCCATGGTGAAAGTTTTACCTGACCCTGTTACACCGAGCAGCACCTGGTGTTTCTCGTCACGCAACAATCCTTCTGTAAGCTCATGAATGGCTTCAGGCTGGTCGCCGGTTGGCGCGAATGTAGAAACGATTTGAAAAGCCATATTCAATTGTTTTCATTGGGTATCCTGATCCATGCAAAGACAGGGTGGTGGTCACTGAGCCCGTTTTTCAGGGTGTTAAATGATTTTGTCTTAAAGTGATCTGATACCATAATATAGTCTATCCTGTATGATGGAAAGCGTCCTGTGTAAGTTCGCCCCATTCCTCTTCCTGCTTTTCTGAAGGCATCATTGAGCCCGCCCCTGAGGATCCGCCTGTAAACATATGAGGCCGGTGTATCATTGAAGTCACCGCAGAGGATCACCGCTGTTTCACATTCATCCAGGTGCTGCCGTATCAGTTTGGCCTCGGCAGACCTTATCTTGAAGGAGCTACGTAGCTTGGATGCGATCTTTTTTGAGCCTGTCACAAACAATGAGTCACGGTATGCATTGGGTGCCAGCAAATCCATCACATACTCCTGGTCTCCCAGGCGGATCGATTGCAGGTGGAGATTGTAAATCCTGACAGGCATACCACGAATTTCTGCATCTACATATAGAGCGATATGTCTTCCGTTGAGTTCAACAGAACCTTGATGAAGCACAGTGCCATTGAAAAGGGTGACCAATCCGGTGGTTCCATTTTCAAAATAGCTCTGGCTTGCCATGGCTGTATACCCAAGGTTTTGCTGGAGGTGTCGTGCTATGTTGCCTGTTTTGGGGTGAGATATCACACTTTCCTGCAGGCAAAGTATGTCCGGAGCTTCTCTGCTGAAGAATTGCTCAGTGAGTACGAGTGTGTCTTTTTGAGGAATGCCGAAAGGCGCCCAGATATTAAAGTAGTGCGCATTGTACGATGCAATCCGAAGGTGCCGTTCTGTTTTGTCAAACTCGTGGGGATGCTTCATTTGGAGATGACCCGAGAGGGTTCCCCAACCTATCAGTAATGTAACCAGGGGGATTAGCGCGTAGCGTGCTTTCAGCATCAGCCAGATAACTGCGACAAACAGGTTGGCAAAGAGCAGGAAGGGGTATGCGAGACCGGCAAAGGCGAATTGCCATATCGAAGCGGGTGAGATGTTTCCTGCCAGGTATGATGCCAGGGTTGCAGCGACCAGACCCAGGGTAGCAATCAGCAGCAGGGGTGTTATCAACCGGGAGGCCAGCCCACCTCTATTTCGCTTCCTCCGCATGTTATGAATCACTTTGTTTGAAAAGCAACTCTTTCTCTTCACGGGTTAACGAGTCGTAGCCAGAGACTGATATTTTATCCAGGATCCCGTCGATCCGTTTTTGGCGTTCTGCTCGTATGTCGTTGTACTCTTCATCCCTCAAAGGTCTGCCACCCTCTTTTACGGTAGAGTATTTGGCGAAGCGTGTTCTCTTTTTTTTCTCCCTGTATTGGGTGAATCTTTTGGTGATGTTTTTCAACACCTTCCTGGTGGTGATCAGTGCGATGGCAGCGGCCAGTGCAGCTCCTGCGGTGGCAGCCAGGTGTGTGCCTCCACCCGCCAGGTCGTTTCTCAGGAGCGCTATAATCATCAGTGGGATGGCGATATGCCAGAAGCGGATCTGCAGGAGGAGCAACATTCGTAGCCGCAGGTCAGGCTTGGCTACCGAGACAAAGGTAAGCAGTGCAAACACGGCTGAGGCTTGTGCTGCGGCAATATGCAGGTTATCGGGTTGGGCCAGAGGGTGTTGAAACATCAATCCATAAGCTAAAAAACCGGCCGCTCCACCACTCAGGTAGA
>SKPS01000314.1 GCA_007119395.1 Lentimicrobiaceae bacterium | reverse complement strand
GCTGAAGGTATTCACTGATCGATTTCGACTCAATGATGATGATGTTCCCCAGCGAATGGATGATGGGGCTGTGGGTGCGTGTAGTATCGTAGTCGAACCGTAAGATTCGTCTGCCGTACCGGGTGATGCCGATCACCCTGAAGGTAAGGCTTTTGCCCACTCCCGGTAGGTTCAGTACGTTACGATCAGTGGCCACAAAGGGAACCTTTCGGGTATCCCTGATACGTCTGAGAAAAGTTGTGGTTTTTTCAGGATGATCGGGTATCTGTAGCAGCTCACCAAGGTCCTCTTCGGTCACATTGCCAAACACCTTCTCTTCGATCTGTTCCTGAACAGCACGCGCATTCGTGGCAAAGTTGAAGTTGTTCTCCATATACCCTTTCACTGAAAAGGTGTAATATGGCATTACCCCCACATCGTTGAGTACCTGTCTGAGCCGGGCGGTATGGCCCCGGCGCGATGAAGCCGCTGTGAACACATGCTGGTTGGTTACCATCCAACCCGCCTCAGTAAGCTGCCTGATGGCATCACGCGCTTCCGGCGTAATCTCCATGGGTGATTCGTAATGGGTCTGTATCACAAACTGCCGTATGCCTTGCTCCAGTGCCTTCTCTCTGAACGACTTAAGAATCCCACAAAGGGCAGGTGTCACCCGCTGGGGAAGATAGGCTGGCAGACGTGTGCCAAAACGAACACGCAATATCTCAGCACGCTTCTCACCATCAGGTAGCCCCTGGTTCTTCTCACGCTTCTCCTTCGCCATACCCAACACCGAATCCAACATCTTCTCCAGCGACTTGTCTGAACTCATCAACGCATCACCACCCGTAATCAGAATATCCCGCAACTGCGCATCATCCCTCCAGTAATTCATGATTTTGTTGAGCTGCTCATCCCACGACTCATCCGGCTTCAGCTTGTCGAGGTTGAAGTTGAGGTTGCCTCTCTGGAAGTCGTACATCCTCTGACACGAAGCACACAAACCGCCACAAGCTCTTCCCATGGTGGCCGGTATCAGAATCGCTACCTCAGGATAACGCCTGTGTACATTGTGATGCGTAGGGAGCAACCACCCTGCGGCATTGGGCTTGCCCGGCTCTACAGTGTCCTCCTTCTCCCAGGCACTGATGTGCCCAAACTCCTCCACCAACTTCTTCGAATAGATCACGTAATACCTGATCGCCAGATCAGCCCCAATGGCAAAATAGGGAACCCGCACATGAAGCAGCGACAAGTAATAGGGGTTCACAAAAAACGGAATACCCGCTTCTTCGGCCTCATATAAAATCTTCATCGTATCAGGATCCAGGCTGTTGCCCAACAACTCGTTCAGCAACGCCGGCGAACGTACCGCAAAAGAGAGATGGAAGCGGTAATCATCCCACCACTCCAGCATCTGTAAGAACTTTTGCTCCTGCGATAACCCTTTGGGGAACGTGTAACGCGCACTCTGAATCTGCTCCGTCTCGATCTTCTCAATCAATACATTGATGATTCTGTCACGATTCTCTTCACGCAGCTTCACAATTCTTGGGTCCAACCCTGTAGGATAGCGCTCCATCCATTCGTCCATCTGCTCAGCAGAAGGCATCGCCCGTTCATAGCTGCCACGAAACTGCCTGAAAAGGTACAACATGTCCTCGAAAAAATAGGGCTTGGCTCCTCCCGTTCCATAGGTCACAGCCAACCATATCAATTTAATGGGATTGCTGATGGCAATCTCGCCCCGCAGATTCGGGTCCTCAAACTCACGACCCGCATTGTCAACATAATCCAATACACGTATGGCCGCATAGTCTTGCCACGTCAACGCCTCAAAAGCCTCACGACCGGTGCAGGTGCCTTTGTAAAAAGCAAACGCGTCAGGATGCTGACCCAAATAATCCAACATCCAATTCCTGACACCAATCAATGCCTCCGTCTCATTGCGGGCATTGCGCATGATCTCCTCCAAATGAGGATTCTCCCTTAATAACTCCTTTAGTAACTTGTGCGATTTAACAGTAATGGCAATCTGATCCAGCTTTTGGTTTTCTGTAAGCATCTTGTTCCGGTTTTGTGTTGATGCCCACAAGATACGAAAAAAAATGGAACCAAATTCATCATTTACTGCCTGGCTGCCGGCACCGGATTACACCTCCTCCACCATGGCATCAATACGGTGTGCAAGCACAATATCTTTGTCGGTAATATCCCCCTCCGTGTGGGTAGAAAGTCTGATATGCACTTCGTTGTAAATGTTGGACCATTCGGGGTGGTGATCCATTCTCTCACTTAACAGGGCCACCCGTGTAATAAAACCAAACGCCTCACTAAAAGTCTGAAAGACAAAAATTTTCTCCAGTGCATTTTCATGATATGTCCAAGAGGGTGCCTCCGCTGCCAGTTTGGCCTGGTCACTGTTTGTTGTGTTCATGTTGATGTAGATTTTTTGGTGATAATTGATAAACACGGATGTTGAGCTAAAGTTTAATCAACCCGGGTTTTACGGTTAGCAGATATTCAGGTTGAATGCTTCGCTGTTGAGAAGAATGAAGAATGAAAAGTGAAAAATGAAAAGTTTCTTTACCACTAAGGCAATTAGTTCATTAAGAGGCACTTAGTACTTAGTGAAACTCAGTGTTCTTAATGAACTCAGTGGTAAAAAAAGTTGAATTGGTTGAAAAAGGTTGAACAAAGATGAGTTCAACTCTATTGATATCAAACCCAGCTCCTGCCTGGCAAGCACATTAACCGTATTGCTTACACAGATCAAACAACTTGCCGTTGGCACGGTCGTCATCACTGCATTGGCAGCTGCGCTCAACACGGTATTGATAGTATTTTCCGGTAACACCCTCCACCTCATCGGAAGTGGCCAGCCAAACAGGTGTGTCGGCCCCTTTCCTGGGTGGATCCGGAAAGGAGAACCCCAGGTTGTTGCTTAGCTTGGAACTGATCTCACCGGGATGACAACTGTTTACCGTGATCCCTTTGCTCTTGAGTAGCCCTGCATACCAGGTGCTCAACATCCTGTTTGCCTGCTTCGATTGACGATAGGCCAGATCGTTGTCGTAAGGACGCACCTTGAACTCAGGGTCTTCAAGATCAAGCCCCCCGGCATAAAAGCTGGCCACATTTACAATCCGTGACCCCGGCTTCATCCTGGGCGCTATGGCCTCCATCATCCATACATAACCCAATACATTGGTGGCCCATTGCATCTCAATGCCATCGGGGTTCTCAAGCCGCTCCACCGGTGTGGTCGCCGCATTGTTGATCAATACATCAGGATCCATCGGTATCTTCTTCGCAAAGGCATCGATCTCCTCACGTCGGGAAAGATCCACACCAAATGATATGATATCCTGCTCTCTGGTCGAAGACTTGATCTCGTCAGCTACCTCCTGCATCTTACGACCATCACGACCTGCCAAAATTAATCGATAGCCCGCTTCTGCCATCATCTCCGATATGGCACGGCCAATTACTCCGTATGCGCCTGTTACAATTGCTGTCTTTTTCATTATGTTTAGAATGTTGAGGGGGTTTAGAATGTTTAGGCATAATATATTAAGGTGAGATGACGATCTTTTTTCTCAGGATGCTTTCATTCTCCTGAATAACTTCTGCCATGTAGATTCCGGACGGAAGGTGACCAATGTTCAGGGTTGTGGTTTGGTTTGCCAGTGTGGTGAACAAAAGGGATCTTCCTGCCATGTCGGTGATCCGGATCCGTGTCTCTGGTTGCGGCATCACACCTAAATCAACAGTGAGATGCTCCTTTGCCGGCACAGGGTAAAGGTTGATCTCAGGGGAGTATGTCTCAGGCTCTTCGGCTGAAGTAGCCTGTCTGAAGCATCGGATACTCAGTCCCATGGGAATATGCACAGGTCCAGATCCTGACGACTCCATGCTCCAGCTTACAAACCGGAAGGCAAGACCGCTTCCCGGCTGTCTGACAAACCATCCGGCACGTTGCCCCTTGTAGTTGAAGGTGCCATCCATATGGCTCCGGAAACCGCTTGGTATTCCTGTAAACCCACTCGAGTTGGTGGCACCGGTATTGGGTGGCTCCCAGTAAACAAAACCGGTATCTTTCAGTTTCCCTCCGGCAACCTCTGAACCACCCAGGTAGGTGATCATTAGGTCCCAATCCTGGGTGGTGGGCAAACTCCACCCTGCCGGACAAATGGTGGGCAGCTCCGCAACGTAACCGTTGTAAAGTCGACCGTAGGGCCAGTGATGACCTGCTGAATCGTTGTTGTACCAGCACATCGCCATCGCATCGGCACCATACCAGGCCTGGTTGTCTGTAATGTGCGGAATCGGTGTGCCATCATTCAACCGGGAGGTGCGTAAATTCTCCGCCATCCACTCCTGGGTACCGATTACAACCGTAGGGTATTCATTGCCGTCAATATCAGTCACCTGACCCTGTAAAACCGGTAAAAAAACCATGGCGATAAACCCTGCCATCAAAACTGATAAACAACTTTTCATTTTTTTGAGGTTAAATGGTTATTGTTTAAAACGATATGGGTCTTCTTTCATCTCAGTCATCAGCCATCACTCCTTGATCCACACATTCACGATCTCACCAACATACATGGTGTGGAAGTCCTTGTTCGGGTATATCTGTTCACCCAGCGCTTTTTCG
>SKPS01000166.1 GCA_007119395.1 Lentimicrobiaceae bacterium | reverse complement strand
AGCCGAACCTGTCACGCTTTTGACGTCAAGAAGGGACCAGAGGATGAGGCTATTTTGTCTGCTAATATGCCAATTTGCTTTCAACCACATCTCAATACCAATTATCAAAGTGTTGTTCTACTTATACCCAGCACCTCAAAAAAAGATTTCGCCTTCACTGTTCACCGTTTCCCGTTTACTGCAATTTCACTTACCTTTGTCGGATAAAAATCAATCTAACAAATACAATTATGAATACAAGCTGGATTCTTATTGGTGTGATTTTGCTGTTGGTGCTGATTCTTATTGGCATGTACAACAAGTTGGTGAAGTTACGCAATCAGGTGAAGAATGCCTGGTCGCAGATCGATGTGCAGTTAAAGCGTCGTCACGACTTGATCCCCAATCTGATAGAGACGGTAAAGGGTTATATGAAACATGAGCAGGAGACCTTTCAGAAGATCACTGCTTACCGCAGCCAGGCGATGGCCGCCGGTTCTGTGGCCGAGAAAGGTGTTGCTGAGGGGATGCTCGGGCAGGCTCTCGGTCAGCTCCGTATTGCAGTTGAGAACTATCCTGATTTGAAAGCCAATACCAATTTCCTGGCACTGCAAGAGGAGCTCACTTCCACCGAAAACAAGATCTCTTACAGCCGGCAAGCCTACAACGACAGTGTGCTGGGGTTGAACAACAAGATTGAGATGTTTCCATCCAACGTGGTAGCAGGGATGTTTGGCTTCAGGAAAGAGGTGTTTTTCGAAGTGGACGTTCCGCAGGAGCGTGAGGTTCCGAAAGTTAGCTTTTAATCTGTTGCAGATATGTGGGAGTTGATACAAGCAAACAAGCGTCGCTCGCTGATCTTGTTTCTCGGCATGGGTGTGGTGTTGTTGCTGTTGGGATTGGTGATCGGCTTTGGGGTCGGTGGCACTCCTGAGGCGGCAGTTACGGGTGTGATCCTGGCCACCACGGTGTGGTTTATTATGTCGTTGATAGGTCATTTCCAGGGGAGTTCCATATTGCTGGCTTCGAGCAATGCGGTAGAAGTTGACAAGAAGGTGCATCCGCAACTTTTCAATGTGGTTGAAGAGATGACGATGGCTGCCGGACTGCAGAAGATGCCGAAGGTGTATCTGATACGTTCCAACGCTTTGAATGCTTTTGCCACGGGACGTAACCCTGAGAACAGTGCCATTGCCGTGACGGCAGGTTTGCTTGCCGTGGCCAACCGCGACGAGTTACAGGGTGTGGTGGCGCATGAGATGGCGCATATCATCAACCGTGACATCCGCTTTATGACGCTGGCCGGCATCATGCTTGGCAGCATTGTGTTGATTTCGCAGGTATTTATGCGTAGCATGCTCTATTCGTCGGCACGGTATCGTGGCAGCTCTTCGAAAGGGGGTGGTGGTGCACAGGTGCTGATGATTGTTTTGGCGATCCTTTTCAGTATTTTGGCGCCCATTGCAGCGCAATTGCTCTATTTCGCCATTTCGCGCAAGCGCGAATACCTTGCGGATGCCACTGCTGTGCGTCTCACCCGTTATCCTGAAGGGCTCGCTTCGGCGCTGGAGAAGATCTCCCGGTCCACTGCCGACCTGGAGTCTGCCAACAAAGTGACCGCCCCGATGTATATTGCCAACCCTCTGAAGAGGGAGGGTCAGCGTGTTCGTAATCTGAGCAGCACCCACCCACCGATCGAAGAGCGGGTAAGGATTCTGCGCAGACTCTCCGGGGCCTCTTATGTTGATTATCAAAGAACCTTCCGCGAGGTGACCAGCCAGAGCGGAACGCTGCTGCCCGGTTCCGCCCTGGCCGATTCCGATGCCATGCCGCTGCGCCGGAAAGGGGAAACGCTTGGCGTGGCCGCCGTCGCCGCTGCCACTGCCACTGCCGCTGCCCAGACAGCCCAACAGCCCCCGTCACAGAAAGGCAAACAAACCGGTGTCCCCAAAGCGGTAAGGCAGGCACAGCCCTCTACCCAATCAGACCCCGACACAAAACAGAAGCCGGCCAAAATCGCCCATGCCGGTGGCGACATCATCAGAGCTGCCAATGGATTCCGCTTTGTGCATTGCGGCTGTGGGATGAAATACAAGATACCCCCGGGGTTTAAAAGAAAAACGCTCCATTGCACCAAGTGCGGAACAGCGCACACCCTCTGATCATAAGATGTTCACCTCAGGCTCCAACCGGATGCCATAGGTGATCCACACCGTTTTAATGATGTGGTTGGCAAGTGTGACCACTTCGGTGCCGGTGGCGTTACCGGTGTTGACCAGCACCAGGGCCTGCCTGTCGTGAACAGAGGCATTCCCCATCCTGAAACCTTTTAGCCCGGCATGCTCTATCAGCCAACCCGCCGCCACCTTCACCGTGCCGTCAGACTGAGGGTAGGAGGGGAGCCCCGGATGCAACGCCATAAGCTGCCGGTGATCCTCAGCAGATACCACAGGGTTTTTGAAGAAACTACCCGCATTGCCCGTCCTCTTCGGATCGGGTAGCTTCGTGTCACGGATGTGACGAATGGCATCAGCAACATCAGCAGGATTGGGATGGTGTAGGTGACGCTGATGCAACACCTCTTCCACACCCTTGTAGGATAGATTCAGGGTGCCCCGCTTACGGAGTCTGAACGTGACAGAGGTGATGACCACCTGCCCCTTCAGCTCATTCTTGAACAGGCTGGTGCGGTAGCCAAATTGACACATGCTGTTGCTGAAATTGTGTCGACTGCCATCCTCAAGCATCACAACCTCCACCTCCTGCAAGGTGTCAGATAACTCCATGCCGTATGCCCCGATGTTCTGAACAGGCGCCGCACCCACACTGCCGGGTATCGCAACCAGGTTCTCGATGCCATAGAGCGAACGATCTGTGCTCCAGGTTACAAAGTCATCCCACACCTCACCCGCCGCAACCCGCACTATCATCACGTCATCATCCTCCGAAAGAACATCAATCCCCTTGTTCACCATGTGCAATACCAACCCGTTGAAATCCTCCGTGAACAACACGTTGCTGCCCCCGCCCAAAACCAGGATGCGCTGCAGTTCAGAAGCCCCCGAAGTGAGCAGTGAAGGGAGCCGGGCTGCATCATGAACCGCTACATAATGAGATGCGTTAACAGCAATGCCAAAGGTGTTTAACAACTGAAGAGGTCGTGACGATTCAATCTGCATGTTTAAAAAATATTGATCGATGATGATTTGCGTGATGCGGATAGAACATGTTCATCCCATCAATACATGCAGCAAAAGTACACATTGTTTTGAGGAACACCACTCTTCAGGGCAACATCAGGGCAACTTTTTCAAGGGGGTGTTGAGTGCCCTTTGTGTCGTTTTATTATTTGTGATGATGAAGAAAGAGATGCCTGCTGTAATTGAGGTGTGTCGGGGCAGAGGCATCAGCCGGCGGTATAGGGTCCATACGCGGTGCACCCTTTCTCTTTCAGTCGTTGAGTGGCTTCATCCAGCGACATATGCAATGCGTTACCCACCGAACCATGGCAGAATGGGCATGCGTGAATTTCCCCTTTGGAATCAATATAGAGGTAGCGGTTTCCTGCCCCGAGACACCCCGCCCTGCGATGGTCGAAACCGGGGTACAATACCAGCGGGTGATGGTTGTATTGCTTGTGTGTGTAGCTCTGGAGGTAGAAGTTCATCAGCAGCTCAATCTGTTCCTGTCCGAGGGTCACCTCTTTGTCTTGAAAGCGCCCTGTTTGACGCGGTTCCAGTATCTTGATAAACGCCGCGCCCCACGCTTTGGCCAGGTCATAGTATTGTCTGAGGTTCTCCGGAGTGGTAAACTCACGTGTAGCACATACCGACAGGGTCACCAGGATGCCGGCCTCATGGCAGCTGTTGACGGCCAGTCGCACGCGGCTGTATGATTGCTCGTTGTTGCGGAACCGATTGTGGAGGTGTTCATCCCAGTGATCAAGGCTTATGCTGGCACCGGTAAGACCAGCATCAAGATCCTGAGCATCAACCGGAAGTTGATCCATCGGGCATGGTTGCCATGAATGATTCGGGCGCCTTTTCTTGTGGATGTTGCCATGGTGTTGATGAGGGTAGATGGACGTTGTTAGTTTTGCTGAGAGAGCTGGATCTTTTGTTGGTATAGCTCTTTGGAGAACTGCGGCATGCTGCCGGGGTGTCTGAAGGCGCGCACGGCTTTCCAGTTGGCTCTCCCCTCCTGGTCACGGATAATCTGATAGAAGCCTTTGCTGTGCAGAACCACTGTACGACTCACATCGGAAAAGTCCGGCACAGGAAACCTCAACAGCGCCTCGTTCCCTATTTCGGGCTGTATGTAATACAACAGGTCGTCACTGCGAATGACCTCACTCACATCAATACCGTTCTCATCAATTGCCTCGGCGACAGGCAGGGTGACCACTGGCAAAGGGATGTTTTCTGAAAAGTCCATGGCCACGTAATCAAGCTCCCAGAAGAGAAACCCTGATTCAAGCTTGATTCTGAAAGTGTTGTCATGGATCTCTTCGAAGTTGATCTCCAGCACATCGTCTTTCATGGCCATCGGTCCTGCCACTTCAAACAAGTCAGCCTCAACCCACTCACCCGCTTTCTCAATGTATACTGCGAGGGGGAAGCTTTGCCCGGTCATGATCTGCCGCATCTGTTCAGGGGTTCTGTTTGCCTCCCATTGGCT
>SKPS01000025.1 GCA_007119395.1 Lentimicrobiaceae bacterium | reverse complement strand
TTTTGAGCACCCGGCCTTCGTCGGTGGTCACCCATCGGTCTTCGGGCAGTGTGGTCATGTCATCGTTGTAGAGGGCGAGGATTATTACATCGTTTCTGAGTCGTTCCAGGACACGGGGATCAGACCAGACCGACTGTTCCATTTTTTTGCAATTGGAGCATCCATGCCCGGTGAAATCTACAAACACAGGTTTGTTGAGTTCTTTGGCGCACGCCATGGCTTCATCCCAATCGAAGTAGCCCTGGAGTTGAAGGGGCAGTTGCAGGAATTCGGAGTGGAGTGGTGTTCCGCAGAGGTTGGCAGGTTCTTGCTGCGGGGGTGCATGCATGGCTGTGCTGAGGTCGAACTGCTGGCTTGTTTTTGGAGGCAGGAGGCTGCTCACCCCTCTGAGGTCGGCGCCGAAGAGTCCCGGGATAAGGTATACCACAAACGAGAAAGTGGCGATGATAATAAGGAGGCGGAAGAATCCTATGTGTTTGAGTTCGGTATCATGGCTGAAGCGGTACACG
Organism: Lentimicrobiaceae bacterium; assembly: GCA_007119395.1. Classification (GTDB taxonomy): domain Bacteria; phylum Bacteroidota; class Bacteroidia; order Bacteroidales; family SKPS01; genus SKPS01. Next base: position 4,166 of record SKPS01000025.1, on the reverse strand, counting down.
CCCATCAGGTAGAGACCCATAAGGGTGAAGAGGGTGATCCAGATGGCCAGGTATACATCCCTTGTGAGGATACCGAGGTGATATGTTTGGTCGGGCACGATCAGGAATTTGAGTCCGAAGGCGAGGATAATGAATCCGAACACCACTTTGATGCTGTTCATCCATCCTCCCGACTTAGGCATTTTATCGAGGGCAGCTGGGAAGAGAGCGAGGAAGGCAAAGGGCACGCCAAATCCGATGGAGAATCCGAGCATACCGACAAAGGGTTTCAGCAGGGAGGTGCCGTCAGCCGCTTCTACGAGAATGGCGCCGATAAAGGCTGCTGTGCAGGAGAACGAGACCAGTACCAGTGTGAGTGCCATAAAGAAGGTTCCCACCAGTCCCCCTTTGTCGGCCTGGGCATCGGCTTTGTTCACCCATTTCGCGGGTAGCACCAGCTCAAAGGCACCGAAGAACGAGGCGGCGAAGAACACGAACACCAGGAAAAAGATCACATTGGTGAGCCAGTGGGATACGATCACCCCCATTGCCTGGGCACCAAAGATCACGGTAATAAGGAGCCCCAGCACCGAGTAAATAAAGATGATGGAGAGGCCATAGAAGACGGCCAGGAATTTCCCTTTCGATTTCCCTCCCTGGTAATTGAGGAAGAAGGCGATGTTCATGGGGATCATGGGGAATACGCAAGGGGTAAAGATTCCTGCGATGCCGAGTCCGAGGGCGATCAGAAAGAACCGCAGCAGTGACCTGTCGGAGGCTGGGAGTTCGGTTGTGATGGTCTCATCGATCTCTGTGGGCTCTGAATCTGTTGCAGAGGGCTCTTCCTCCCCGGCCGGCTCGTCCTCTTCAGCCGGATCAGCAGGGTCGGCCTCATCATCATCGGACGCTGCCGCTGTAAGGTCAGCACCACTGATACTGAAGCTGAAAAAGTCTTCAAACGGAATGCAGTAATCGAGACATATCTGCCCATCAATAGCACCCGTGATAGAGAAAGGTTTGTCGGTATTGACCCTGATGCGCTGGGTAAAGACCGGCCTTCCGCCAATCTGGTTTACGTGTATGTTGAATATGTCGTCAAGCACCCTGTCGGGGCGGGGCCTTTCCCTGATTTTCCCCACGGTGCGGAAGTGCTCTTTGGAGTCGTAGAGGATCTCCATCGGCTTGGGTGCAGGAACTTCTCCAAATGTATACTCCTGATGGGGACTGTACAGGTACCAGTCTTCATCCAGGTCGGCCCTGAATATCAGGTCAAACTCAGCACCACCCAGGTGCTTCACCTCATAGGTCCAGCGGATGGGATCCGAAGCGGGTATTGCGCCGATTTGTGCTGTGGCAAGCTGCCATGAGACTCCCACTGCAAAGAGTGTGAGGAGCAGAGAGGCGTATAAATGCAATCGTTGGAACATAGAGATTGTCTTTTATTGGTTGTTAATGTATCAGTTTGATTCAGCGGTTTTGGGGTAGTCGATGGAAAAATGGAGTCCACGGCTCTCTTTTCGTTCGTAGGCCATCTTGACGATCAGATGGGCCACGTTGAGCATGTTGCGCAGTTCACATATTTCTGTTGTGACCACCGATTTTTCATAGAGGTCTTCTGTTTCTCTGACCAGGATTTCGAGCCTGTCGTGTGCTCTTTGGAGTCGAAGGTTTGAGCGCACGATTCCCACGTAGTTGCTCATGATGCTTCTGAGTTCTTTGAGGCTTTGGGTGATAAGCACCATCTCTTCGTTGAGTACGGTTCCTTCAGCATCCCAATCGGGGATGTCGAGGCACCAGGGTGTGTTTTTTGCTCTTTCGATGGCATCGGTGGCGGCGTGGTGTGAGAAGACGAGAGATTCGAGGAGGGAGTTTGAGGCGAGCCTGTTGGCGCCATGGAGCCCGGTTGAGGCACACTCACCGGAAGCGTAGAGGTTTTGAATGGATGTGCGCCCCCTGGTGTCAGTTTTAATACCACCACACAGATAGTGCGCAGCAGGCACCACCGGTATGGGGTCTCTGGTAAAATCGATCCCGATAGAGAGGCACTTTCCGTATATTGTGGGGAAATGGAATATCAGGTCTGTGGCGTCAAGGTGGGTTGCATCCAGCAGCACGTGGTCATCACCACGGACCTTCATTTCATTGTCGATGGCACGCGCCACAATATCACGTGGTGCCAACGATTCCCGCGGGTCGTACTTCTGCATGAACTCCTTTCCGTCAAGGGTTTTTAATACAGCCCCGAAGCCACGCAACGCTTCGGTGATCAGGAATGAGGGTTTGTCGGGAGGGTGGTACAGCGAGGTGGGGTGAAACTGAACAAACTCCATTTTTTCGATCAACCCTTTGGCACGATACACCATGGCAACGCCATCGCCGGTGGCCACCGCAGGGTTGGTGGAAGTGTTGTACACCATACCGATACCGCCGGTTGCCATCATGGTGGTGCGGGCAAGTACCGTGAAAATCTCATTCGAACGCTTGTTCAGAATATATGCACCATAACATGTGATCCCTTTTGTCCGACGTGTAATATACTCGCCCAGATGGTGCTGCGTGAGAATGTCTATGGCGAAATGGCTGTCGAGTAGCTCAATGTTTGGATGCGCCTCTACACGTCTGACCAACGCCTCCTGTATCTCTAACCCGGTCTTGTCTTTGTGGTGAAGCACCCTGTACTCAGAATGCCCCCCCTCGCGCGCCAGATCGTATAAGCCCGTGCTCTTGTCCTTGTCGAAACGTACACCCCAGTCTATTAGCTCCCTGATCCGGTCAGGCGCCTCCACAATGGTCATACGTACTACCTCCGGATCGTTCATGTCGTCACCGGCCGATAGGGTGTCAGCAATGTGCTTGTCGTAAGAGTCAGGATCGTACATCACCGCAGCAATACCCCCCTGGGCATAACGCGTGGCCGTCTCCAAAGGCCTGTCCTTCGACACAATGCACACGGTGCCATGGTCAGCTGCCTTTAAGGCAAAACTCAAACCCGCAATGCCCGAACCCAAAACCAGAAAATCTACCCGCTTCCTTTCCATAAGATGTACAGGGTCTAACGCCACCGCAAAGGTAATTGTTTTATCAATCAATCAAAAAAATCAAACATCTATATATAAAGATATATGTTTGTGTGGTAAGATGTATTGAGAAAACGGTACTTGGGTGAAAATAAAAGGGTAATAATGTGGGATTCGGTATAAAAAGTGTTAACTTTGGCCATCCGTGGTTGAGAATTATCCGGTTAAGCACAACAGATAACCAAAAAAAATACCGAGGAGAGCTTATGAAAACGAGAAAAGAGCGAGACACGATGGGGACGATAGAGGTTCCTGCAGAGAAGTATTGGGGTGCACAGACCCAGCGTTCGTTGGAGAATTTCCGCATTGGCCATGAGTTGATGCCGCGCGAGGTGATTCGTGCTTTTGCGGTGTTGAAGAAGGCTTGTGCGTTGGTAAACGGTGAGTTGGGGATTTTGGCTGAGGAGAAGAGTATATTGATCAGCCGTGTGTGTGATGAGATTCTGGAGGGGAAGTTAGACGAACATTTCCCGTTGGTGGTATGGCAGACGGGATCGGGGACGCAGACCAACATGAATTTAAACGAGGTGATTGCCAACCGAGCGCATGTATTGCAGGGTGGTGTATTGGGGGAGGGGAAGGGTGTTGTTCATCCGAACGATGATGTTAACAAGTCGCAGTCGTCGAATGACACATTTCCTGCGGCGATGCACATTGCGGCTTACACGGTATTGGTAGAGCGTTTGGTTCCGGCTGTTTACAGTTTAAAGGAGTGTATTGCCCGGAAGTCGGATGAATTTTCATCGATTGTTAAGACGGGTCGAACCCATTTGATGGATGCTACGCCTTTGACATTGGGGCAGGAGTTTTCGGCATATCTGGCGCAGTTAAACCATGGTTTAAAGGCGTTGGATCACACGTTGCATCATGTAAGTCAGCTGGCGTTGGGGGGTACTGCTGTTGGGACGGGCTTGAATGCGCCGAAGGGTTTTGACGTGAAGGTAGCGGCGAAGATTGCTAAGCTCACAGGTTATCCTTTTATCACGGCATGTAACAAGTTTGAAGCGCTTTCTGCGCATGATGCGTTGGTAGAGTCATCGGGGTCATTGAAGCGGTTGGCAGTTTCGTTGATGAAGATAGCGAACGACATCCGTTTGCTGGCATCGGGAC
>SKPS01000008.1 GCA_007119395.1 Lentimicrobiaceae bacterium | reverse complement strand
TATCGGCATGCGAGGTTGCCCTGCCGAAGGGGAGTGTTCCAAACCCCTGGAAGGTGGTATCAATGATTCGCAGCAATGCGATATCATTGATGGGGTTGGCATATACGATGGCAGCGGTATACCTGACCAGGCTATCGGTATGGTTGCTTACCCACACTGAGTCGAGGCCACGGATTACGTGGTAGTTTGTGGCAAGTAAACCATCTGAAGAGACGGCAAAAGAGGTTCCGGTAAAGAGCACGGGGGGTTGTTTGCTTCGCCACAGTTCACGTTTCAGGTGTTCCTGTGCCTGGTAGATATCCTGCACTTCATTGCGCAACTCTACATACGCCTCTTTGTGTGCGATGCCGAGGCCAATGGTGTAATGTATTACAGAGAGGGCAACCACAGCAGCGATGGTAGCAGCCACAGCTATATGTGTAACCAACTCCGATATCCGTCTACGGCGCAGTTTTCGCTTCATGCCCATGGCATCTGCACCGGAAAAGGAGGCCCCATGAATTCGCTGAAGCCGTTTACGTAGTGCTTCCCGTTTGAATGCTTTTCGCATCATATCGGTTAGCTCACGGTGCTGCCGCATCGACTCCCTGAGGGAAGCATCCCCGGAGAGAGCCTGCTCAAAGGCCTGCACATCCTCGACACCCATCCTCCCCTGAAGATAGTTGTCAAAATCTTCTATTGTCCAACGTCTCATTTACTCATCTCCTTCTATATACTCCTTGTTCTCTTTTGTTGTTTGACTGGCAAACACTTTTTTCAATCGTTGCAAACACTTATACTTTTGATTTTTAGCAGTGTCTGCATTGGTATATTGCATCTTTGCGGCGATCTGTTCCATGCTCAACCCTTCATGGTAAAAATGCCTGAGCAGGGTACGACACGGTTCACCCAACATATGCAAACAACGCTCCATCCGCGCCAGGTCTCGCTCCTGTTGTAGTGCCGATTTCAAAATCGCCTCATCTTCAACAGGTGATACGCTAATTTGTTCCTCTGCCTCAGCCACAAACCGGCGCCTCTCCTTCAAGTGGGCAAGCCACAGGTTCCGTGCTACTGCATACAGAAACGTTCCCGCCGAAGAATGCAGCTCAAAATCCTCGTCCTGCAACCGCTCATACAACACAATAAAGGCCTGCTGATATATCTCTGCAGCCTCATCGTCATCACCCTGGTTTTTTAAGATGTAGTGTTGTACTACAGGATAGTATAAGTTGTACAACCTCTCCACAGATTGGTTGTCGCCGCTTCGTACACCCGACAGTAACAACACCTCCTCTTTGCCCCTCTTCACATCCATTCGTATCCGGCTTCTCTTTATTGATTTTCTCCCGAAAAGTAACCTTCCGGAAATTTTTTTTCAAAAATAGTCATTTTTTCGGGTTACCTTTTCTAACAAGATCAATCAAGCTATGTAGAATTCTTAATCTTTTTTTAACCAAAACAACATTTGATCATGAAGAAAACTATTTTGAGCCTTGCAGTAGCTGCAGTATTTGCTTTTGCTATCGTTGCTTGTGGTGGACAAACTACCGACACTGAGCCCGAATTGATGGAAGATGCTGAAGAGTGGGTAGATGAGCACATCGAAGACATTGAGCCGGAAATTGACGACTTCGACGAGTTTGAAGAAGTTGTTGAAGAGATGACTGAAGAAGTGATTGACTAATCATTTCTATCAATCTGAACTTTTTTTAGCTGCAGTTCACGCTGCAGCTCTCTTTTGACCCCGTCTTAACAGACATATTTTCAGTTCTTTAATTTTCAGTTATTTAATTGGTTTTACATTTCAGGAGGAGTCGGCTGTGCCCCGCACAGCCTCTCTCCTGCTGATTGAAAATTAAAGACTTCGGAATACTCCGGGGTCTTTTTTTTATGCCTCTATTCGCTGATGATCTGTAGGGTGGTTTTCAGGATCACATCGGTGATACGGGTCATGTTCTCGTAGTCGATTCGGTCAGGTGTATCTCTGGGGGTATGGTAATCGGGATGCAATCCGGTAAACCATACCATAACCGGGATCCCCTCTTTAATGAAACTGGCATGGTCTGATCCATACCTGTAGGTGATTCGCTTCATGAGCCCCGGGCTCCTGTCAATGGTGAAACCAGGATGGTCATTTGAGGCAATCCTGCGGGCGTGCCGCACAAAACGGCGAGTACCCCGCCCTTTGTTCATGAGATATACATACGACTCCCTGAGGGAGTGGTCTTCACGGTAGTTTGTGGCGGTTGCCTGAAGCCGCATCGCTTGAAAAGTACTGTACTTGACTGAACGCCCTATCATATCCATATTGATGTTCATCAAAGGGTTCATTGCACGAAATGGCTCACTGGTCACAAAGTATTCAGAGCCCAATAAACCCACCTCTTCCGCAGAGAACGCAACAAACACCACAGAACGATTGAACACTTCGCCAGAATCCTGCATACATTGCAGCACCCTGGCAATCTCTATCAGCGCGGCCGTTCCCGAGGCATTGTCGTCGGCGCCGGCATGAATACCTTTGTCATCAACCCCCATATGGTCGTAGTGAGCCGTCACGACCACCACCTCATCCAACCCTCTCGTTCCATGAATCATCCCCACCACATTCTCTGTAACAATCTCTTCCGCCACCATCGGGCTCTTGGAATACGCTATGGCCTCTCCTACAGGCACCATCGCCCTCCGGCTTCGGCTGTCCATCTCCAACAAGCCAAAATCTGGATTAAACCCAATCATCTGAGACATCTGCCCGGGCGTCACAATCATCACCTGTACACTGTCTAAGCCCTGAATAATTTTATCGATGCGGTGATACGAAGGCTCTTCAGTTAAACGGTATCGCATTTCATAGAACTCAGCCATCATTTTGTGATAGGTCCACAAGGGGCTGTCGGCTACGAGAGCAAAACGTCTGACCCCTTCCCTGTAATGTCTTCTTACCACTCTTCGCGCATGGCGGGGATTTCGGGGTTGCAGCAGAACAAACCCATTCTCTTCTGCCAGCTTATCTACATCAAGGGCAGAACGTTTGTAACTGAAATAAAGAGTTCCATCACCGGCGAACTCTTCGTAGCCGGCGCTCAAGGCCATGGTCTCCACCTCCACCCGAACACCCTGTACACGCATGGTTGCCGGTTTGGACCTGAAAACCGTAAACTCCTGGAAGTATGAGGTGTCGCCAATCACCGGCACCAACCCGATCTGCCCGTACTGTCCGGCTATGTAGGCTGCAGCCATCTGTTGCCCAGGCTCACCCGTCATACGCCCCTGCATGGAATCAGAAGCTAAAATGTAAACATGCTGCGTCAAGAGATCTCGATCAACCACACAGGGCTGCTGCCCATGCAACCCGATTGGGAACAGTGAGACAAGAAAAACCAGAAACAATAGACCACCCGATTTGTTTATCATAATTGATTCAGTATTTGATGGAACAAATGTAATGAAAGCACTGTATTCAACGAAGCCTGGAGAGTGTATGACGCAGAGTACCCAATTTTTGTTACATTTGCCCAATCAACCAAGGTACATTGTCTACCTGTCAACCACTCCGTAGCGCATGATGAATCGCAGCATTTTGGGCGGTTGACTTCAGAACAGAACACTTTTATCAATCAATAACAGAAAAAAATCAAATAGATGAAAACAACAGCATTTACAAAATTTCATGAGGCAATGGGTGCCAAGATGGTCCCTTTTGCGGGGTACCGGATGCCGATACAGTATGAAGGGATCAATGCAGAGCATGAAACCGTTCGCAAGGGGGTTGGTGTGTTTGATGTATCGCACATGGGGGAGTTTTGGGTAAAAGGGCCCAAGGCGTATGCCTTGGTGCAACGTTTAACCAGCAACGACATTTCAGTTTTAACCGACGGCAAGGTGCAGTACACCTGTTTCCCGAACGGCAATGGAGGCATTGTTGATGATCTGTTGGTATATCGTATAGATGCTGAGACGTGGTTGCTGGTTGTTAACGCAGCAAACATTGACAAAGACTGGGCTTGGTGTTCACAGCATGCTGAAGCGATGGGGTTACAGGTTGGCACTGAGCTCTACAACGCATCGGATGAGATTGCTCAGCTGGCTGTACAGGGCCCTGAAGCGATGAACCTGGTGCAGGAGATTGTTGAAGAGACCATCACTGACATGCCATATTACACCTTTCGCAAGGTGACGGTTGCCGGCGTAAAGGAGGTGATTGTATCCACCACCGGTTACACCGGTTCGGGAGGTGTGGAGATCTACATGGACAACCGTGATGCGGCCACGATATGGGAGGCCCTGTTTGCGGCAGGCAAGTCATACGGGCTAAAACCGATAGGTTTGGCAGCGCGTGACACCCTGAGGTTGGAGATGGGTTTTTGCCTGTACGGCAACGACATCGATGATCACCATACACCACTGGAAGCTGGACTGGGGTGGATCACCAAGTTCACTGACGGCAATGACTTTATCGACAGGGAGCGTTTGGAAAAGCAAAAAAGCGAAGGGGTAACCCGTCAGCTCAGGGGTTTTGTAATGCAGGAGAAAGGGATACCCAGGCAGCACTACGAGATATGTGATGCAGACGGCAAGGTAATTGGCGAGGTCACATCAGGCACCATGGCTCCATCGCTAAACCAGGCGATTGGTATGGGGTATATCGCCAAGGCGCATGCTGCTTTTGGCAACACCATATATATTAAGGTGCGCAATAAGATG
>SKPS01000010.1 GCA_007119395.1 Lentimicrobiaceae bacterium | reverse complement strand
GTACAGGCACTTTAATTGCACAGGGCGCCGGTCCGGCTATCTTTCATGTGGTGGAGTTTGCCCAGAGTGGCACCATCAATGGCACTATAAACTACGACACCTTACGTCTGTCCAGAGGCTATTCATATCAGATTGTAGGATCCTCCAATATTTCAGGGCAACTGGATGCAATAGGCACTTGCGTACAGCAGATAGGGTTGAATGGAGTATGGCAGCTCACGATGCCTCAGGCTGCCCAGTTTCTGGTTGAGTACTGCAATGTTACCAACATCCAGGCAGGTGGAGGAGCCCTTTTTGTAGCTGATGAGTCGATTGATTTGGGTGGCAACAGTGGCATCTCCTTCAACCCACTCACTCCGTTTGACCTATACTGGGTTGGAGGTTCCGGAGAGTGGAGTGACACCGCCCATTGGTCATATGTATCGGGCGGCCCGGGTGGCGCCTGTATTCCACGCCCCATTGACGATGTATGGTTTGATGCCAACTCGTTGCAATCCAACGACTCTGTGCTTATTAGCCAAGACGCACACTGCAGAGACATGCGCTGGGTGAATGTGCCCCAACAGGTTAAACTCACCAAAGTCGCCAACCTGAATATTCATGGGTCTTTGTGGCTGCACCACAACATGTCATGGGAGAGTGGAGGATCCAATACCATCTTCTGCTCTAACCAGCCGGGTGAAACCATCACCACCGATCAGGTATCACTAACAGGTCCGGTATACTTCGAAGGCGATGGAAGCTGGACACTGCTCGACGATTTCACTGTTGACGGCTCTGTGGTCGAACACCGCAGAGGACACTGGAATACCAACGGAATGACAGTCTCTATGCACAACTACCTGTCAAACACTTCAGACAACCGTACCCTGCAGCTTGGCAGTTCCCACTTTTACGTCCTTTCTGATTCAGAAAACGCATGGTATTTGTCAGGTCTTAGCTACACCCTCGATGCCGGCACCTCTACCATTGACTTTGTGAGCCCCGGCGCCGGCATGATCAATAATAACACACTGGGAATCTCTTTTTACCATGTGATCTTCAGCAGCCCGAACGGACTGTCTAAACTGCAAACCGATGACAACAGCTTTCATACCCTCACTTTTATGGGCAATGGATACATCAATGGCAACAACACCATCGGCACGTTAACACTGTCGAAGGGCAGGGACTATAGTCTTGCAGTGTATCAAACCCAGATCATTCTTGACCAACTTGTTGCCCAGGGCGGGTGCGATGGCTATATCCTGTTGCATTCGGAAGAGAAAGAGTTGGAGTCGTATATCAGCAAAGCCTCCGGTGTGGTGGATTGTGAGTTTATGATTATCTGGGACATACATGCCGTTGGAGGTGCTACCTTTAATGCCAACAACTCTGTTGACATTGGTGGCAACATAGGATGGAATTTCACGTCGCCCACCCCGCAGAACCTCTATTGGGTAGGCGGTTCTGGCCTATGGTCTGATGTTTCCAACTGGTCTTACAGCAGTGGTGGCCCCGGAGGGGCTTGTGTGCCATCACCCCTTGACAGTGTGTTTTTCGACAACAACTCCTTTTTTAAAAGTGTTGACACTGTATATGTTGACTTGATGAATGCCACATGTCATACCATGACCTGGCTGAACACCAACCATATAGGAACGATGGTCGGACCCGACGATCACTCGCTGTGGTTTTGGGGCTCTGTAATCTTCAACTACAATATGTTCAATACATTTGCTGGCAAAGCGTGGTTCGAAGCACCTGACACAGGGCATGTGATTACTATGGCTGGCAATGGCTTTAACAACAATGTGGTGTTTAATGGCCGTGGAGGCAGTTGGCAAGTCACCGACACCCTTTTGGTGCAGTCAGCCATCCTCCTGAGGTATGGGGCTCTGCTCGCAGCCAACAAAACCATTCAAACGGGAGCTCTTCGCTCACCGGGCACATCAGAAAGAACCCTTGACATCACCAACGTTGAAGTCACCATAACCGGCTTCCAACAAACCTGGGTGTTAAACCACGACTCTCTGCTCTTCTTTGGAGGAGGATCACACCTCAAGTTTGAAAGTCCCGGTGTACAACCATTCTTTAACACCTCTTCGACCCAGATCCCGATTCAATACCATAACATCAGCTTCCTGAATCCTCAAAGTAACGGGGACATGATGTCAGACAGCGTGTATGTGTCGTTTCATGTGGCACGTTTCTACGGAGGGGGTCGCTTCCGTGGCTCCTTCAGCTATGACTCTCTCTTCCTCTCTCCCGGCAAGAGCTATGGCTTCAACGGAGGCTCTACCCAGACCTTTTCGTACCTTGAAGCCGAGGGCACTTGCTTTTTGCCCATCTCCTTTACTGCGATCGGTTCCACCCCGCCCCCCTATTACTTCCAAAACCTCTCTCCGTTAGCAGAGGTGTCACATGTGACGCTGCAAGGGTGTTACGGAATGCCGCCATCCCTCTACGAGGCAGCCGGTTCATTCGACGATGGGGGAAACACCAACTGGGTGATCACCACCGTTGGACCTGTAGACCTTTATTGGGTCAATGGCCAGGGTGAATGGTGGGACTCTACCCATTGGTCTTATTCTAGTGGCGGACCAGGGGGGGCTTGTATCCCGACCTGGCGCGACAATGTCTTCTTTGACCAAAACTCATTTCAGAACCCTGATGATACCGTGTGGCTAAACCAAGGCTTTGCAGAGTGTCATGACATGCAATGGATCAATCTTACCGGCCAGCCAACCTTTTTGCAGTCAGGCGTGCCTCTTGAGATCCATGGCTCGTTACTCCTTGACACTGCCATCAACGGTGAGTTCAATGCAGCCGTACGTTTCAAAGCCGTTACCACGGGCCATACGATTGACCCCGGTGGACAGGTGTTTGGACAAATAGTGGAGTTTATGGGCGCCGGTGGGGAATGGACCATCCAAAGCCCCTTTGTGGCGTCACAGACCATCATGCACACCCACGGACACCTGAACACCAACAGCCAGCCTATCAGCGCCAGAGCATATATCTCTGCAGTGAACAACACCAGAGGACTTACACTGGGCAACAGCGATGTGGTGCTCAACAACATCTGGAGAATCAACGGCAACAACATGCAGTTTGATGCCGGCCAATCACATATCATGCTGACAGCCAATACAGCACAAATGATCAGTGAAAACGGTCCGGGGTTTGACTACCACAACGTCTCCCTGTTGGGCACCGACCAGGCGTGCACCTTACGGTGCAACGCAATACCCGTCTCCTACAACAGAGTCCTTGTCAACAACAGCGCTTTTATCCTGGGAGAACACACCTTTGACTCCCTGTTGTTTATGCCGGGAAACCTCTATCAACTCGAATACAACAAAACACAAACCATCAACGACTACTGGTTGCTCAGGGGCAACAACTGCTTCCCTCTCACCTTGCAATCAACAGTGCTGGGGCAACAGGCCACTGTGCATAAGCCCGCCGGTAGTGTAATAGGTGACTTCCTCCACATCCGTGATATTGCAGCCACAGGCAGCGCCACCTTCTTTGCCGGTGACAACAGCAGCGATATCTCTAACAACACAGGGTGGGACTTCTCCAACTCGCCGGGTTATATATTTGGACTGGGGCCTGATATTGAGTTTACGATCGGCACCTCCGTGACCCTCTCTACCGTGAACTTCAATGCCGGACCAGGTACAACCTACCTCTGGTCTACCGGTGAAACCACTCCATCCATCATCGTTACACAACCTGACACATATTATGTAACAGTGACCTACGCAGGCAACTGCGTAGTAGTAGACTCCATCATTGTTTTCTGCAATGTGAAGCCTCTGTACACCATTGGTCACAACATCTGCTATGGTGACAGCACAGGGTGGATCAATGTAACGATTCAGGATACTGTTGGCACCTACACCGCGCACTGGTCTCATGGCGCCACGGACCTGAACGTTAGCGATCTCACCTCAGGGCAGTACATCATAAACATTTACGGGTCAACGGGATGCAACGGCAGAGACACCTTGCTGGTGGAGCAACCTCCACCGGTAATAGCACCCCTGAACGATACCAGCTTCTGTGAAGATACGCCGGGGATATTGCTGGATGCTTCACCCAACTTTGTTTTCTACTGGTGGGACGGCCAGCCCGGCGGACAAACTCACTTCGTGAACCAGGAAACCACTGTGGTGATTATGGTTGAAGATGCCGATGGGTGCAGAAGCGACCCCGACACCTTGCACATCTCGATTGACACCATCCCTTATATTTGGCTTGGTGAGGATGCTGAGATCTGTCTTGGAGAACAACTCATCCTTACACCAGGACCCGGTTTCGACAGCTACCTGTGGCAGGATGGCTCAACAGACAGCAAGTTCACCGCCACCAAAGGGGGTACATACCATGTTACCATCACACTCAGAACCTGTACCAACCACGACACCATCTACCTGTTCGACTGCCCGCCACTGCTTCAATTCCCCAATGTGTTCACCCCCAATGCCGATGGTTACAACGATTACTTCTACCCCATCCACCAGAATGTGTTCAATTACAAGCTGATTGTGTACAACAGATGGGGCACCGTGGTGTTCGCATCCAATGACCCCTATGAGAAATGGGATGGCACAACAAATGGCCATCCGGTGCCCGATGGAACCTACTTCTATACAGTTGAATACAATGGCTTTGGACAGAAAGCTACACCCGGTAGCAAATTCCATAACGGCATTGTAACCGTGTTGCGCTAATCCGATTCACCATTTTTTTGTAATTTCACCTCCTGAATTTTTAATCAACAGGATACACCTTAGCACTTATGAAAATGGCAAAGAAAAGCGCATTGCTTCTTATGACACTGGTTATCGTTTTCTCATCTTGTAACCGGGGGCCTCTCTTTGAAGAAGTGTACAATTTCACCGACAATACATGGCAAAGAATTGAAGAGGACCTTCGTTTTGAAGTGGAGATTGAAGATGAGGAACAACGATACGACATCGATATCCCGATTCGTTACACCGGCGATTATCCACACCAATACCTGGAGGTGGGCATCAACATATACGCTCCTTCGGGGCAAGAGAACATCAACGTTCGGAAGATCTATCTTGTTGACGAGAACCTCCATCGGAGAGGGGAGCAGTCGGGTGAGGTATGGGATTACACATTCCGGCTGTTTGATGAGTACAAGTTCAATGAACGTGGAACCTACATTGTAGAGATACAGAACCTGACCGGCAACAATTTTTACCTGCGGGGTATCAGTCGTCTTGGATTAGAGGTCCGCAGGTCCAAAGAAGGATCACGTGATTAAGTCTTTCAAAGACCACACCCATCTCTCAACCACCATAAAATCGCTTCCCGGCACGCCGGGAGTTTATCGCTTTTTCAACAGTGAAGGGGAGGTGATTTACATCGGCAAAGCCAAACACCTCAGGAGGCGGGTCACTTCCTACTTCACCAAAGAGCGGTCGTCATCAGGCAAGGTAGCCGTGATGGTGCGAAAGGTGGCATCCATCAACCACATTGTGGTTGAAACAGAACTGGATGCACTGCTGCTGGAGAACAATCTGATCAAAGAGTTCCAGCCACGGTACAACATCCAGATGAAAGACGACAAGTCGTTCCCCTGGATATGCATTAAAAACGAGCCTTTCCCCAGGGTGTTCAGCACCCGTAACAGAATCAACGACGGATCAGACTATTTCGGCCCTTACGCTTCGGTGCGGGTGATGAACAACCTGCTGGATCTGATTCGTCAGCTCTATCCGTTGCGCACCTGCAAGCACAGGCTAACGGCAGAGAACATCAACAGGGGCAAGTTCAAAGTGTGCCTGGAGTACCATATCAAAAACTGCAAAGGGCCATGCGAGGGGAAGCAAACGGAAGAGGATTACCGCCTGGGCATCGCCGAGATCAAGCACATCCTTCGTGGAAACATCACCCAGGTCATCAAAGCCTTGCGCAGCACAATGGATCAACTGGCTGCTGAAATGGCCTTTGAAAAAGCCCAGCAGGTGAAAGAGAGGCTGTTGCTGCTCGAAAAATTCCGAAGCAAGTCGGCCGTGGTGAATCCCAAAATCCGTGATGTGGATGTCTTTTCGTGGTTTGCCGAAGGGGATCAGGCCACGGTGAACTACCTGCGTGTGATCGATGGAGCCATTGTACAGTCACACCATGCCAACCTGAAGTTCAAGCTGGAGGAGAGCCGTGAGGAGGTGATGCTGTTTGCCGTTACAGAGATCAGGAACCGTTTTCACAGTGAGGCGCCTGAATTGATACTGCCGTTTGACATCAGCATGCCATCACCGTCCCCTTTGATTACGGTTCCTAAGTTGGGTGACAAGAAGAAACTGCTGGAGCTGTCGCAGCAAAACCTGAAATACTATATCCTTGAGAAAAGGAAACGCCAGGACCTTGTTGATCCGGAGCGACACACACGACGTATCATGCAGACCATGCAACACGACCTGAGTCTACCTGAAGAGCCGATCCATATCGAGTGTTTCGACAACTCAAATCTACAGGGCACCAATCCGGTAGCCGCCATGGTGGTGTTCAGGAACGGCAAACCGGCAAAGAGCGAGTATCGCCACTTCAACATCAAAACCGTTGAGGGCCCCGACGATTTTGCCTCGATGGAGGAGGTGGTGTACCGCAGGTATGCCAGGCTGTTGAAAGAGGAGAAGACATTGCCGCAACTTATCATTGTGGATGGTGGCAAAGGGCAGCTCAGCAGTGCCGTCAAGAGCCTGGACCGGTTGGGCATCCGGGGCAAAACGGCCATTATAGGAATCGCCAAAAAGCTGGAAGAGATTTACTTTCCTGACGATCCCATACCGTTGCATATCGACAAGCGTTCAGAGACCCTCAAGGTGATTCAGCATGCCCGCAACGAAGCGCACCGTTTTGGCATCAGCCACCACCGCGAAAAGCGTGAGAAAGAGATCACTGGCACCGGACTGACCGATCTACCCGGTATCGGCAACAAAACAGCCAATAAGCTGCTCGCCAAATTCAAATCGATCCGGAAAATCACCGAAGCCGGCGAAGAGGAAATAGCCAAACTGATCGGTCCCGCCAAAGCGAAACTGCTGTTTGAGAAAATCAAGCGGAATTCATAATAATTATGAATGATAAATGATTTGATTTCAGGCAGATAAAAAGCCAACAGCCAACAGCCAACAGCCAACAGCCAAAATTTACTATCTTTGTCATCATCGATCCTTGATGTAAGAGTCTGATTGGTTTCCCATTTTGCATAACTGTTAAACCGCTTCCAACATGCATTGGCTTGATATTATCGTGTTTATCGTTTACATTCTTCTGGTACTGGGTATCGGGATCTATTTTCTGCGTCGCAACAAGAGCACCGACGACTACTACGTTGGTGGCCGTAAAATGGGCAGCTTCCACGTTGGGCTTTCTGTGGTTGCCACCGACGTAGGGGGAGGTTTCTCTATTGGCTTGGGAGGCCTGGGGTTTCTGATGGGGGTATCGGGAAGCTGGATGCTCTTCACCGGACTGATCGGTGCCTGGCTCAGCGCTGTGGTGCTCATCCCGAAAGTCGCCAAACTTTCGTCACGGTTTAAACTGCTCACCTTCCCCCAAATATTCCTACACTTGTTCTCCAAAGAGGTGGCCATCCTGGCTGGTTTTATCTCAGCCATCGGCTACATCGGATTCACCAGCTCACAAATGCTCGCCGGAGCCAAACTCGCCTCCGCCACCTTCCAGGGATTGGATCTGAACACCGCCCTGATCGTGATGGGGGTGATTGCAGTGGTGTACACCGTGATGGGTGGACTGAAAGCGGTGATCTATACAGATACCTTTCAATGGATGATTCTGATGGGAGGATTGATCTTTATCGGCATCCCCCTGGGCTATCAATATGTGGGAGGGTACCAGGGTATCGCCGATACGCTGCCACCTGAGTTTATGAAGCTCACCAACATCAGTTGGCAAACCATTGTCAACTGGTCTGTGACGATTATCCCTGTTTGGTTTGTAGGGATGACCCTATACCAGCGCATCTATGCCACCAGGGACGCCAAAACGGCGCAAAGGGCGTGGTATTTTGCCGGTATCCTGGAGTGGCCGATGATGGCTTTTATGGGTGTACTCCTCGGACTCTTTGCCAGGGTGGCTTTTGAAAACCATATGTTCGAATACATGGGTTATGTGCCCGGAATGGAGTTTGATGCGGAGATGGGCCTTCCGATGTTGTTACGCACCGTGCTGCCGGCAGGACTTATGGGGCTGATGCTGGCCGCCTACTTCTCGGCCGTGATGTCAACAGCCGACAGTTGTCTGATGGCCGCCTCAGGGAATGTGTTGACCGATATCCTGCAAAAGTTCTTCAGAATACCTGAAAACCATAAAAGGAACCTCAGAATATCCCAGTTGCTCACCCTGCTCCTCGGTACCCTCGCGTTGCTGCTGGCCTTTGCCATGGAGAACGTGCTGGAGCTGATGCTGTACTCCTACGCCTTCATGGTAAGCGGACTCTTTGTGCCGGTCATCGCCGGGCTCTTCTGGAAAAGAGCCACCCCGGCAGCCGCCTTCACGGCCATGCTCAGCGGCGGAACCACCACGCTGGTGCTCACCATTCTCGACACCCCCCTCCCCTATGGCCTCGACCCCAATATCTTCGGTATCACCTTCGCCATCATTTGCATGGTGACCGTTTCACTATACACCAACAACAACCGGGCAACCCATAATACCACATAGCCGGCGCCAGGATGAGCGCTGCAGAAGGGTTTCATTCAACATTTATTGCTCAAATCAACAAAAATCAACAGAAATCAATATGGCATCTACAACATCGGTACCTGAAAAAGTGATACAGCTCCGAAAGCACCTTCACCAGCATCCTGAGCTTTCGGGTGAGGAAAAGCGTACCGCCGACACGTTGCGGGAATTCCTGAAAGAGGCTGAGCCCACCGATCTGATTACAGGGTTGGGCGGTCACGGACTCGCAGCCATCTTCGACTCCGGGGAACCGGGACCGGTGGTGTTACTTCGTGCCGACATGGATGCGCTGCCCATCGCTGAGAAAAACACCTTCTCTTACCGGTCGGCATACGACAACATAGCCCACCTTTGCGGCCACGACGGGCACTCGGCCATTATGGCAGGTGTTGCGCTGCAATTGAAAGCGTCGCCACCAAAACAGGGGAAAGTGGTACTGCTCTTCCAACCGGCTGAAGAGACAGGAGAAGGGGCAGAAATCGTCATCAACGACCCAGCTTTTCAATCCATACACCCCGACTACGCCTTTGCCCTCCACAACCTGCCCGGATTTGAGAAAGGGGTCATCTTTGTAAGGGAGGAGAGCTTCGCGTTTGCATCCACAGGGATCATCATGCATCTCACCGGACAAACGGCACACGCCGCCAACCCGGAGAACGGCAACAACCCCGACATGGCCATGGCACAACTCATCACCGGCATCAACAACCTGTCAAAGGAACAGCACCTGTTTAGTGATTTCGCGCTGGCTACCGTCATCCATGCACGGCTTGGAGATGTTGCGTTCGGCACCACTCCCGGAAAAGGGGTGGTAATGGCCACCCTGCGCACCGCCATCGACAGCGATATGGAGACCCTGAAAAACCATGTGGTTGAAATGGCCCGCAACATCAGCAAAGAACGAAACCTTGAACTCGATATCAGCTACCGTGAACCCTTCCCGGCTACCATTAACCATCCTGAATGCGTGGAAATCATCAAAAAGGGAGCCGCCCAGGCTTCCCTCACCTTAGACACACTGGAAGATCCCTTCAGATGGAGCGAAGACTTCGGCCACTTTACACGCATCTCCAAAGCAGCCCTCTTTGGCATTGGAGCAGGAACCAACCACCCACAACTGCACACCGGTAACTACGACTTCCCCGATGAAATCATCGCGCCAGCAATACAAACCTTCTGTCAGATCATCAAAAATATTACACAGTAATACAAACAATACACATCCGAATGAATCAAACATCTTATATCGAAATCAGCAAATCTGCCTATAAACACAACATACGGTATCTAAGGAAAAAAATCGGGCCGGAGGTTCGCCTCTCTTCTGTTGTCAAAGGGAATGCGTATGGTCATGGTGTTAACAACATTGTGCCGCTGGCTGAGGCAAGCGGCATCGACCACTTCTCGGTGTTTTCAGCCCGTGAAGCACTCGACGTGTTCCGAGTCGCTTCATCACAGTCAGACATTATGATCATGGGATACCTCAGTGACGACCAACTGGCATGGGCGATTGAACACGGCATTAGTTTTTATATCTTTGATTTTGACAGACTGGAAAAGGCGATAGAGATTGCGCAGAAAACAGGCATACGGGCCAAGATCCACATCGAGGCAGAGACCGGATTTCACCGTACAGGTTTTGAATACGCGAAACTACCCCATCTGGTGAAGCGGATGAAGAGCCATGAGAACCATTTATCGTTTGAAGGGTTGTGTACACATTATGCCGGAGCAGAAAGCATCAGCAATCATTACCGTGTCATGAACCAGATCAAAGAGTACCGGAGATTTCTCAGGTATTTCACCAAGCACTCATTGCAACCGGGTCTCAGGCACACAGCCGGTTCGGCTGCCGCCATCTCATATCCGCAAACCACCATGGATATGGTGCGGATTGGTATTTCTCAGTACGGCTACTGGCCCAGCCAGGAGACTTTTATCTCACAATTTCGACGAAAGCAGGCGAACAACGACGACCTGAAACGGGTGATCTCCTGGAAGACAGAGGTTATGTCGCTGAAGGAGGTGGATCCGGGTGAGTTTGTGGGGTATGGCACATCATACATGGCCAACAAAAAGATGAAAGTGGCCATAGTGCCTGTGGGGTACGCCAATGGATTCAGCCGGTCACTGAGCAACACCGGCCGGGTGCTTATCAGGGGCAAGCGGGTGCCGGTCATCGGCACCGTGACCATGAATACGTTCTCTGTGAATGTCACCGACATCCCACATGTGCAAAAAGGTGATGAAGTGGTCATCGTAGGTAAGCAAAAGAGGCTCTCCATCAGCATCTCCTCTTTTTGTGAGATGAGTGACCTGCTCAATTACCAACTGCTGGCTCGCCTGCCGGAGAATATACCGCGGATTGTTGTGTAGCTTTATTTGTCTAATCGTTCAAGCGTCTACTAATCGTTGAATCGTCTAACTGTCCAATCGTTGAATTGATGAATTGACAAGAATTCAGCATAATGCTGATATTCAGCTTCTTTCAACCCTCTTCAACACTATTCAACCTCTTTTCAACCTTATTCAACACTATTCAACCTCTTTTCAACCTTATTCAACACTATTCAACCTCTCATAAACCCTCAGTGCCCCTAAGTGCCCTAAGTGTCCTTAGTGGTAAAAAATGAACCGTTGAATACCCGACTCCCTCTCATTCAACCCCATTTCTCAACCCTATCTCAACCCTATTTCTTCAACACTATTCAACCCTCTTCAACCCTCTTCAACCCTCTTCAACCTCTCATCAAACCATGGCCTTTGTCAGTCTGCTGTTAATTCTTTTGCAATCATTTCTGCTTGTTTTAATACTGTTTCTGTTGCCAGTTTTTGCATGTCTGGCGGATAACCGTATTGCCTGAGCGTGCGTTTGATGATCACTTTCAGTTTTGCCCGAACACTCTCCTTAATCGTCCAGTCTATCGATGCGTTTTTCTTCACCCTTTCCGTCAAAATCACGGCAAGTTCTCTCAACTTATCCTGTTGCATGAGTTGTCTCGCACTGTCATTGTCTGCTACTGCGGTATAGAATGCATATTCAAAGTCCGTTAAACCCAGTTTTTGGGCTTCACTGTCCATGTTTACAATTTCTTTACTCAGATTGATGAGTTCTTCCATCACTTCAGCAGCGGTCAAAATTTTGTTGTGATACTTCTTGATGGAGTTTTCCAGCATTTCTTTGAGTGACTTGCTTTTTACCAGGTTCTTTTTGGAACGAGCCTTAATTTCATCATTAAGCAGCTTTTTCAAAACTTCAAGAGCTACATTTTTATGCTTCATTCCTTTAAGTTCCAACAAAAAGTCCTCTGACAGAATTGAGATGTCCGGTTTCTTGATTCCGGCTGCGTCAAAGACATCAATCACCTGTTCGGAAACCAGGGCTTGGTCAATCACTTGTCTGATGGTCGTTTCTATTTCTTCATTCGTTCTTCCGGAACCTGTACTATCAAACTTTGCTAACCGGGCTTTAACGGCTTGGAAGAACGAAACTTCATCCTTTACATCCATTGCTTGTTCATGCGGAACTGCAATGGCAAAGGCTTTTGACAAAGCGGTTACTTCATTTATGTATCGTTTTTTACCATCTTCCAAACCGAGAATGTGTTCCTCGGCTGCCAGGATCAAGTTGAGTTTTTCATTGGTTGCTGCCTGGAAGTAATCTTCGTAAGGGAATCCATTAAACATCTGCGAAACCACTTCCAGCTTTTCCAACATCAACCCAACCGCTTGTGTCTGAGCAATGGTTGGGTCGCCTTTCCCACCTGCCTCTGAATAAAAGGAAAGTGCTTTTCTCAAATCGGAAGCAATGCCCAGATAATCCACGACCAAACCTCCCGGTTTGTCTTTGTAAACTCTGTTCACTCTTGCAATGGCTTGCATCAGGTTGTGGCCTTTCATGGGCTTGTCAATGTACATCGTATGCATGTTCGGCACGTCAAATCCGGTTAGCCACATATCCCGAACAATGACGAGTTTCAATTCATCTTCCGGGTCTTTCATGCGGTCGGCAAGGGTTCTTCGCTGTTGCTTGGTAGTATGGTGTTTGGCAATTTTGGGACCATCGGAAGATGATGAAGTCATTACCACTTTTATAACTCCTTTGTCTAAGTCGTCTGAATGCCAACCGGGTTTTAGTTTGATGATTTCTTCATATAAATCAGCGGCAATTCTTCTGGACATGGCCACTATCATTCCCTTGCCATCAATAACCTCCTGCCTTTGCTCAAAGTGCCGAATGATATCATTGGCTAGATTTTTAATACGGTTTTCACTACCGATCAAGGCTTCCAACTGCGTCCATTTAGCTTTGGCTTTTTGGGTTTCGGTGAGATCTTCTCCGTCCAATTCTGCATCCAGTTCATCTACCAGTTTTTTACCTTCTTCGCTCAAATTAACTTTAGCCAACCGGCTCTCATAGTAAATGCGAACGGTCGCACCATCTTCAACGGCTTGCGCAATGTCATATACATCAATGTAATTTCCGAAAACTGCCGGTGTGTTAACGTCAGTGCTTTCTATGGGCGTTCCGGTGAAACCAATGTAAGTGGCATTCGGCAAGGCATCACGCATGTATTTTGCAAATCCATAGACTGTTTTCTTGCCAATTACATTTCCCAGATAGTCTTTATCATCAATTGTTTTGGCTTTAAAGCCGTATTGGGTGCGGTGCGCTTCATCAGCGATCACCAATATATTTTCTCTCACCGAAAGCATCTCATATACATTTCCTTCTACCGGCTGAAACTTTTGGATAGTGGTAAAAACTACGCCACCGGAAGCCACTTTCAACCTGCTTTTCAGGTCTTCCCGGTTTTCAGCCTGCTTAGGCTCTTGTCTTAACAGTTGCGTGGAAGCAGCGAAAGTGTCAAAAAGCTGGTCGTCTAAGTCGTTTCGGTCGGTGATGACTACTACGGTCGGATTATCTAATACCAAAACGATTTTCCCTGTAAAGAATACCATTGATAAAGATTTCCCGCTTCCCTGCGTATGCCAAACCACACCGCCTTTCCGGTCGCCTTTTGGCTGTGTTTTTACACCCGCTAAACCGTAGCTTTCAGGTGACTCCATTACCATACTCATTGGAGTTTCTTTTTCTAAACTGTACCCTGTAGCACGTAAGGCGGATTCGACCGCTCGATTCACCGCATAATATTGATGATAGGCTGCTAACTTTTTGACGGTTGTAATATTGACCACTCCCGTTTTGGCATCTTCTTTTCTCGATTTTTCAAAAACAATGAAATGGCGAATCAAATCCAGCAAGGTTTCTTTGTTGAGCATTCCAGTAATCAGCGTTTCCATCTGGCTTACCAGGTGTGAAGCTTCCTCTTTGCCATCTGCGGATTTCCAGGCCATGAAACGGCTCATGCCCGATGAAAGCGTTCCGGCTCTGGCTTCCAAACCGTCTGAAATAATGGTAAAAGCATTGTAGGTAAACAGGCTTGAAATAACTGCCTTGTAAGTTTCTATTTGGCGAAATGCTGACTTGATGGTGGCATTTTCATCCGCTGCATTTTTAAGCTCCATCACCACCAATGGAATTCCATTGACAAACAGAACAATATCAGGTCGTTTGTTGACGCCATCTTCCACTACGGTAAATTGATTGGCAACTAAAAAATCGTTGTTCTCCGCTGTGTTGAAGTCGATTAACCAAACCAAATCGCCTCTTTGCTGCCCGTCTTTTTGATAGCTGACTTTGATGCCTTCGGTCAATAAACGATGGAAACTTTCATTGTTGGCAACTAATTCAGGGGAATGAATGCGTTGAATTTCTTTGATGGCTTCTTCCTGTGCTGCAGGTGGCACGGTTGGATTGATTCTTCTAACGGCCTCCGCCATACGATGGGTGAGCAGTATTTCTTCATAAGAGCGTCGCTCCGGGTTTTCACCATCATGGGCAATGCTTGGTGCGTAGATGTATTCATAGCCCAAACGTTCTAATAACTTGATGGCGAATTCTTCTATGGCATTTTCGGTTATTCTTGTCATTACTTTTTCTTTCCTTTTAAACGCCTGGTTTCTTTTTCAAAGTCGCTTTCAAAGTTTTTATCCTGAATGACTCTGAATTTACTGTATTCCTTTTCGGCCAACTTTTTGGCTACTTCATGACTTACTCTTCCGGCATTTTTCAAAATATCATATTCATTAAACTGCAAGAAAGCATCCAGCTTTTTTATCCAGTCGGCCATTTTCATAGGAATTTGCCGGGAGGCCTGGTTTTCTGCATAGTCGAGGTACATGGTAACCACTCGTTCCAGGGCTTTGATTTCTTGTGCTTCCAGATAATTTTTGGCGATTGCAATATCGCCTTTGAGCACTTTTCCCTGAGGGGCGTTTTTCCATGTTTTTAGTCCCATGTTGGGTTTGGAAGCATCGGCACGCAGGGCAATCAGTTCTGCTGCCGTATGACCTGTAATAGCCCAGTGTAATTTGTTTTGAACTGTCTTGAAAAAGGTCGTTGTGATTTCTGCATCCTTGCTGTAATCAATGCTGCATTGCTCGTAGATGTCTGTGATCTTGAGGTAGAACCTGCGTTCGCTGGCACGTATTTCCCGGATGCGTTCCAGGAGCTCTTCAAAATAGTCTTGGCCAAAGCGATTGCCCTGTTTGAGGCGTTCATCATCCAACACA
The DNA here is from genome assembly GCA_007119395.1 of Lentimicrobiaceae bacterium. Classification (GTDB taxonomy): domain Bacteria; phylum Bacteroidota; class Bacteroidia; order Bacteroidales; family SKPS01; genus SKPS01. Next base: position 347 of record SKPS01000010.1, on the reverse strand, counting down.
AAACCTTTGATGATAAACTCTTTAAGCACCTTGGTTGCCCAAATACGAAACTGGGTGGCCTGAAAACTGTTTACCCGGTAACCGACTGCGATAATGGCATCCAGATCATAAAAGGAGGTGAGGTATTTTTTGCCGTCAGCGGCAGTTGTTCGAATTTTTCGAATAACTCGATCCTCCTGCAATTCCCCGCTTTTAAAGATTTCTTTCAGGTGGTAGTTAATGGTATTGACTTCCACCCCAAACAGTTCCGCCATTCGCTTTTGAGAGAGCCAAAAGGTTTCGTCTTCGTAAACCACCTCTACCCGGATGTGCCCTTCCGGGGAAGAGTAAAAGATGATGCCTGCATT
>SKPS01000111.1 GCA_007119395.1 Lentimicrobiaceae bacterium | reverse complement strand
TTTTCAGACTGCATCCACTGCACAACGAAACAGAAGACCCTTTCGCCATGAAGAAGCAAACCTACCAATGTGCACCGGTGGCATCCCTTCTTCAACAGTTTCCCAATCTGGCCCGGCGAATTGGGGAGTACTACTTCCAAAACGACCACTACACACACGCCATCAGCCTTTTTTCTTTCCCGGAACAGCTGCCGCAGGAGAGCCCTGAACTCTTTCAAAAAATAGCCTATTCATGGCAGATGAAAGGCGATCTCGACAAAGCACTGGAGTATTACCGGAAAGCGGAGTTGTTTGACTCCAATGCCCTTTGGAACCTCAGAAAGATCGCCTGGGTGTATCAGCTTCAACACAAAACCGCTGAAGCCATCGCCGTCTACCGCGATGCAGAGAGGCTTGCGCCCGAGTCTGTGCAAATCAAACTAAGCATAGGAAACCTCTACCTGCAGCAGAACGAATGGGACAAAGCGCTCATGTATTACCGGCAGGCCGAAGAGCTGAATCCTGAGACCACCAAAACGTTGCGACCGGTGGCATGGTGCCTCTTCCTCAAAGGTGACCTGCAAGCCTCTGCCCACTACTATGAACAAATCATGGAGCGTGAGTTCAACCACAACGACCTGCTGAACTTCGGCCATGTGAAATTCGCACTCCTGGACAAAAAGGGAGCAGCTGAACTCTATAAGCAAAGTATTCAGCAACGCAACAACTCCCCACAGGCATTCGCCGAAGCGTTTCAAAACGACGAAATCCACCTTGAAAGGCTTGGCATCACCTCCGATGAGATCGCTTTTATGTTTGATGGGGTGATGCTGCATGCTGATGCGTAATACAAAGTCATACAGGTTGTTGGCAATAGAAAAACAACGATTACAAAGGAACAAGATATGAAAAGCGTGTATGTTTTAGGTTTGGGATTTATATTGATGACATTAAGTTTGTGTAGTGTTCGCGGGCAGTCGGACCGCATACGTTCAGCTCCGCCGGCGGACCGTTCGGCGGCCGCGGTATCGGATGAGGCGCCGGATCCGGTGCCGGAGGCCACCTTAGAGGAGATGATCGGCCAGATGATAATGGTGGGGCTTCGGGGGCACGATGCGGCTGCCAACCCTTTGCTGATCGAAGCACTGCGGCTGGGTCAGGCCGGTGGTGTTATCCTCTTCGAGAAGAACCTCAGCAACGACAGCACGGCCGAACGTTTGCAACGCCTCACAAACCACCTGCAAGAGGTAACACGTTTCCCCCTGTTGATCGCCATCGACCAGGAAGGGGGACGCGTTAACCGGCTCAAGGCAAAGTATGGGTTCCCTGACAGCAAAACAGCCACCTGGCTTGGTGATATGGACGACTGTGACACCACCAGACACTACGCTAACCTGATTGCCACCACTTTAACAAGTCTCGGCATCAACATCAACTTCGCACCTGTGGTTGATCTTTGCTCCAACCCGAACAACCCCATCATAGCTCGTTACGGCAGGTGCTTCTCTGCCGACCCCGAACAGGTAACACAGCACGCCAAATGGTTCATCGATGCTCACCATGCCAAAAGAATACTCACCACGTTAAAACACTTCCCGGGCCACGGTAGCTCCACAAGAGACACCCACAAAGAGATGACGGATGTTACAAACCTCTGGGACCCGGCAGAACTTATCCCTTACCGAAGCCTTATCGGCAGCGGACATGTGGATGCCATCATGACCGCACACATTGTACATTGCACCCTCGACAACCAATGTTTCCCTGCGACACTCTCACACAACATCATCAACAAGCTGCTCCGTGACTCACTGGGATTTAATGGAGTAGTGATCACCGACGACATGCAGATGCACGCCATCACCAAACACTATGGCTTTGAAGAATCGATACGACTGGCCATACTGGCCGGAGCTGATATACTCCTGTACTCCAATAATATCGCCGGATCATGGGAGCACCAGGCCAATGTGGTGCACCGAACCATCAAACAGATGGTGCAACAAGGCGAAATTTCTGAAGAGCGCATCAGAGAATCGTATCAGCGGATCGTTGCCCTGAAAAAAAATGTCTACCCCCATTTTCCGTTTCCGGGTTAGACACTTCATGGCACAACTTTTGTTTTACACCAAGTAATTCTTTGATGGTTCGTTCCGTACATTTATAAAAAATCTTGTCATGAAAACACGACGATTCTCATCCGTTCGCCTCACGGCACCGGTGCTCCTGATGGCACTGATCCTTTCCCTGTCACTGGTCATCACCTCCACCTCCTGCAAAGTGGGTACAGATGGTCGACCCGGTTTAGCGTACATCGCTTTTGAGTGGGAGGAGAGCAAACCTGATTACATCGACTGTGGCACTTCAGCGGTACCACCAAATTTCTATTATGGCACCTATTACCGCATTTCGCCGGGTTGGTACACTGCCTATTACGAGGGCAAGGTGTGGACCGGTCAGGCTTACGGCTCCTACGCGTGGGAGATGGACTACGAGATATGGGTGAACGAGGGTCAGCGCGGTGGCTACGGCTTCAACGGGCGCGACGGGTTAAACACCTACCTCGATTTTGTCTGCAGCCCTTATGGTCCCAGACTGTATCGTCACGATTCGCACCTGAGGAAAGCGCCAGAGGCTGAGCACACCCGTGATGCCGATTCTCCGGGATTTGCACCGGGTATTGAGTATGTTGAAGAGTATGAAGTGGGCGATTACATGGTAAGGATTACCGCCCGCAGCGTTGAACCACGCTCAGGCAAAGGATCCGGCAACCACCCTCTCAACTAATCCAACACACCGTATCAGGGGATGTGTTCAATCCACCAGCCTCACACATTTGCATTATAAGCCATAGCGGCTGAACAACATATCACCACACACGATGCTTTAGTATCGATCCGGACCGGACTTCAATCCGGTCCTTTCGTTTTGAAGACATTCGTCTTGGCTCCTCCCCCACCTGTTTACAGTTCCGTTCATACGCGACCCCAGAATCCGGTTCCTGCGGAAGTTTACCCATACAAACTGTGTCGTATACATATCTCCCCCTCCCTGTTGTTAAGTTCGTTTAAGATGACCAAATGCTTCACAGGGTATATTTGCCCGAAGAGCGAAAAACGGACAAACAGACGAAAGAAAAATTGCACAGGGCAACACGCTCTACCTTCTTCTGCCTTGTCTGCGTGTTGGGGCGCTTTGTGGAGAGAGCATATCCTGAACGATGAACTTGGTCTCTTCCAGGTAGATGTCTTTTCCCAGTGACTCCATCCACTCAGTCATGATGCGGTTTTTCAGGGTATCATTACCCAACGCGGTAGCATCAAGCGAGGTAAACGACAGGTCAAGAGAGGTCTCTCTCTCCATGGCGGCATTGAGCCTTTCGTTTTGCGCTTTTCTCACTGCTTGCTTTTCGCGATACTTTTCGAGGTGGAGGGTTTCTCTGGTCTCTTCCCGTTGCCCTTTGAGCCTTCTGGCGAAATCAGACACGGCGGTGAAGGCTTCGTTTGTTTCGAGTCTGTTGATGCTCTGTTGTTTCAGGTGTTCGAGGTCAGGAAACGGGCCATCCCAGGGCTGGTAGCTCACAGCGGCTATGCGTGTCCACTCCATCGCATTGTCAATGGCTTTTTCACCATAATCGATATAGTCGAACCGGTCGGGCAGTATCACATCGGAGGTGACCCCTTTTAGCTGTGTGGCGCCACCGTTGATGCGGTAGAATTTCTGCGTAGTCAGTTTCAGTGATCCCAGCGGCTTGTATTTGGCATCGGAGGGTGGAGCCAGCATGTCGAGGTCGATCATTCGCTGTACGGTTCCTTTGCCGAAAGTGGCCTGGCTGCCTACAACGACAGCACGTTGGTGGTCTTGTAACGCGGCCGCCATAATTTCTGATGCGGATGCACTGGCTGAGTTCACCATCACCACCATGGGGCCATCCCACACCTTTTGCGGAAAGGAGGAGCGCATCACTTCATGCCCTTCCAGTTTATCACGCACTTGCACCACAGGGCCACGGGAAATGAAAAAACCTGTGATTCGCACCACGTCCTGCAATGAGCCACCCCCGTTGTTGCGGAGATCGAACACAAGCGCATCGATGCCGTCGGCTTTCAGCTTCTTCAACTCCTCTTTCACGTCGCGGCTGCAGTTGCGGCCGGTCAATGGGTTTTGAAAGTCAACATAAAACTTCGGCAGAAAAAGGTACCCTACCCTTTTGCCATCGTTGGTGGTAAAAATGGCAGAGCGGGCATAGGTTTGTTCCATCTCCACGACATCGCGAATGATGGGCACCAACACAATTTCGTCGGTGACTTTTTTCCGCACCGTAAGCACCACTTCTGTCCCTTTCGGACCACGGATCAGTCTGACCGCTTCATCCAGGCGCATACCCGTTACATCCACAGCCTCCTCATCACCTTGTGCTACCTTCAGGATAATATCACCCGCTTTCAGCTCTCCCTGTTTCCACGAAGGGCTACCGGGCATAATCTCTTCCACATGAATATAACCGCCTCGTTGTGTCAGCACAGCGCCTATCCCTTCCAATCGCCCCGACATCGCAATATCAAAATCATCACGCACCTTGGGAGGATAATAATTGGTATGCGGATCATTCACTCCGCCAATGGCGTTTAAGAACATGCCAAAACGGTCCTCCCTGTTCATCTTCATTAAACGGTCGAAGTAGTCACTGTGGGTACGCTCTACACCTTCCCGTGCTGACTGCTCGATTTCAGCAAAGGTGCGCACTT
>SKPS01000228.1 GCA_007119395.1 Lentimicrobiaceae bacterium | reverse complement strand
TGTTTTTCCTTCCGCTGCTGATTGCCAGCGGCGGTAATGCCGGTGCTCAATCAGCCACTCTGGTTGTGCGTGCCCTTGCCACCGGCGATGTGGTGATGTCTGACTGGTGGCGACTGGTTGGCAAAGAGACACTGGTGTCATTCCTCCTTGGCTCTACAATGGCCCTGGCAGTCAGCCTGGTGGCCAGCTTCAGGGCTCCGGATATTATTGTGGTGGTTGCATTGAGTATGGTGTGTATCGTGCTGATGGGTAGTGTGCTGGGATTGCTCCTGCCCTTCGTGTTTACACGCTTTAAAATGGACCCCGCCACCGCGAGCGCCCCTCTCATTACCTCGCTGGCAGATATCGGTGGTGTACTCATCTACTTCACCATCGCTACTTGGTACCTTAATATTTGACAAAAAAAATCACTTTTTTTGTCCGTTTTTTCCCTCTGCGGCAAATATACACACAGGAAACAGGGCCGCGTGATGCTTCCATACTGAATGAAACATCTGCCCGCTTCCGGAGAGAGCCGTGTTTAGTGTTAATCAATAACATTTGTGCTATGAGGGATATCAACAATGTGTTTCCATTCGATTTTGGAGCCGACCCCGCAGGCATTCTTATGGTGGCAGAGAGTGTGCCCCTTTCAACGCACCTCGACTATCTGCATCATGCGCACGACCATGATGAGCGCGACTATTCAGAGAAGGAACTTGTTGCAATGGGTACATTGCTGCTTGAAAAGGAGGTGTCAGATATTCAAAAAAAGCGGATGATGGGGGTGTTGGCCCACCAAGGTTCACCCACGGCCTACCGCATTCTCGAGAACTATTACCTTTCTGCCGTTGGTGATATGAAAGAGTGGACAGCCCTGGCGCTGACGGAGTGCCGGTTGTTTCTCGAGAGCTCATTCGAAGAGATGCCTTCGCCCGAAGTGAAAGAGACAAACAGCGACCTTTCTGGTAAGCTGCGGTGTTGGTTTCTGTTTTTGCCTGAAGAGGGCGCGACTTTTTCCAACGAGGATGCCATCGAGTTGAATGATGAAGCACAGTATATCGCCGCGCGTAGGGCTTGCCTCGTAGAGCAAACCAACAGTGATGCAGGGTTTTATGCCATTACCATATTATGTCCTCGTGATATGGTGCCGGCAGAGTTCGCAAAAGACCTCACTGAACAGGGCCTCGTTCTTGGCATAAAAATCCAGCGTAACTTTTATATCACCACCTCCCGGGTGCCTGACGCTGATGAAATCCCTGAGATCATCGGCAACATGTACCCTCACGGTGCTCAGTCTGATCAACTGTGCAGGTAGAGATCCAGCAACCCGTCAGGAAGGTCAACAAGCACCTCCCTCTTTCGGTGGTCAATGGTGGTGATAAGGTGATCAGTAAAAGGGATCAGGATCTCTTTGCCCTGCGATTCAACCTGGAGCAAGGGCTGCATGTGCCTGTCGATCAATCTGACAACTTTCCCGAGTACGCCCCGGCGTTTATCGCTGACAGTGTAACCCTTTATATCATTCTCAACTCCCTGATCAGCTGATTGCAGAGCCATATCCGAAGGAAGGTAACATGCCCTGCCGGTTAAACGGTCGCGTGTCAATGCGTTTGTGTCATAGAACGAAACGATAAAACTTTTCGGTCCATGTTCACGATACGATTCCACAAAATAGGGGATCAGGGTGTTGTCGATCAGCACCAGAAAGAATACAGGAAAGTCGGATTCATCAGAGGGAACCCCGCTGCTGAACCCGACTACTACCTCATTGTCAAAACCCCACTTTCGGGTGATTTTGCCTGCCAGAACACAATCTTCAATTGAGATCATATCCATAGCGATGTGTTCGAAAAACGATCTGCTTCGAACAGGTGATTATTCTTTTGGCTTTTCTTCAGATGCCTCTTCAGCAGGTGCGTCGCTCTCTGCTTTTGGCTCATCCTTTGCCTCTTCAGCAGGAGCTTCAGCTTTCTCCTCTTCAGCAGGGGCTTCAGCTTTCGCCTCTTCAGCAGGGGCTTCAGCTTTCGCCTCTTCAGCAGGAGCTTCAGCTTTTACTTCTTCGGCAGGAGCTTCCGCTTTTACCTCTTCGGCAGGTGCTTCTTCGGTGGGTGCTTCCGCATCGGCAGGAGCGGCTTCTTCGTCTGATACGTCTTCTGCTTCAAATTTTGCAGCCCTCTTTTCTGCTACTTTCGCTGCAATGGCTTCGTTCACTTTCATCTCCTGTTCCAAAGCCAGTTTCTTGCGACTTTTCTTCTCCAGTTCAGCCTGGTTCACCTTTTGCTGGATCGATGCCTCTTTCTGAGTCATCCATTCAGCAAATTTCGCCTCAGCCTGCTCCTCGGTGAGTGCGCCTTTCTTAACGCCTTTCAACAAATGGTTTTTGTACAATACCCCTTTGTAAGACAGAATGGCGCGAACAGTGTCTGTTGGCTGAGCGCCTTTCTGCAACCAGTCAATCGCCTTGTCAAACCTCAGGTTAATGGAGGCAGGCTTGGTTAAAGGATTGTACGTGCCAATTTTTTCGATAAACTTTCCATCTCGTGGTGCACGACCATCGGCAATAACAATGTGGTAAAAAGGCTGCCCTTTTTTACCGTGTCTCTGTAATCTAATCTTCGTTGGCATACCAAGATAATTTTTGTTTAGTGGTAATAAATCTCCCAGTAAATGGGGGTGCAAAGATCGCCTTTTTTTTTGAATTACAACTTATAATGAGTGAACTGGGCCAAATCTTTTTTTGAGGGGCTGGTTATATAATGTGCTTATACCCGGGGAGCAATCCCATATACAACGTTTGCGATACTGGAGGCTGTGTGTAGCATACGAAGGGGGTACATATCTACTGAATCATATTCATGCTACCCATTCCGGTTTGTTTTGTTTGTTTCCCGCTGAAATGCGGTGAAATTGCGCTGATATGCGCAGAAAGAACTATGTTCACAGAAACAACAGAGTTAGCCTCAATGATCATAAAACGACACAAAGCCGTATTACTGTTTGCAACGCGTGTGAAGTCTGGCTTTCGGCGCCTTTCAGCGTTGTTTTTGCGCCTTTCTGCGGGAACTAAAAAACCTTCGATCAAAAAAAAAGACCGATATATGGCTCTATAAAGGCTTTTCATAAATCACCCAAATTATCGGTCCTCGACCGTATCCTCATAAAAAGCACACAACTTATAACAGCACCTCAAAAAAGGAACTGCCGTGATTTGGGCCAAATAAACTTCCTGAGCCATTTCTGCCTCCCTTTCACTGTGTATTTTCAACCGTTAACTGATTCGTTAAGGGGATGCTGATAAATGTGGTATCTTTGTATACGTACAGCGGTAAAATATGAAAAAATGAAAGTCCCTTTGCTGTTAACCTGTAAATTACGATCTTTGCTATTATTATACAACACCGACCGATGTGTTTTGGGAGATGGGTTTTTTCTCTGAGATCACATGGGTGGGGCCAAGATTTTTTGAATCTGTTTTAAAAAAAAGTGTAACTTGTGCCCCCATAAAATGGATGAACGATTTCTAAAGTAATATAACGTATTAGTATGAAAAACAGAACATTTCTATTAAGTTTGGTTGTGCTGCCATTGGCAGCTTTGTTAACGGTTTTGTTGTTTCCGGGTCAGAATGAGCGTGAATATACGCCCCGTGACAGTCGGATTGCGCAGACCATTGATGGTGCAGCAGAGTATTGGGGCACAATCAGGAGCAATCAGGTTACCGGTAAGGTAGATCCTTCTGATGTGGCCCAGGCGCTGGAATCCATCAAGAGTTTGGGTAGTGCCAAATCCGGTGGTTTATGGGACTGGGACGAGATGGGTCCTGACAACCTCGGAGGCCGCACCAGGTCGATCATCTTTGACGTGAATGACCCCAACACCATGTATGCCGGTGCGGTAAGTGGAGGATTGTGGAAGAGCACTACCGCAGGTAGTAGCTGGACCAAGGTAGAGTCGGTATCCGAAAACATGATCGTGACCGCCATCACACAGGCTCCGAATGGAGATATCTACGTAGGTACCGGTGAGGGGTTCTACCCTGGCTTTGGAACAGGTACACGTGGCTTTGATGGTATTGGTATCTATAAGTCTACCAATGGCATCGACTTTGTCCACCTGGCACCCACCAGCTCATGGAGATACGTAAACAATATGACAGTGCATCCCACCACAGGTGTTGTGTATGCAGCCACCAGCTCCGGTATCAGAGCCTCTGACGACGAAGGGGCAACCTGGGGTGTTAACTTGACCTTTACACCCACTACACCTAACCTCAACGGACAAGATGTTGAAGTGGGTGCCGATGGCACCGTATATGTTGTAATGAACAGAAACCTGTTCCGTGCATCAAATGGTGTTGACTTCACAAGATTGTCAGGCCTCCACGAGGATCTGCCCACTGCAGGAACACGGATGGAGATCGCTGTGGCACCTTCCGATGCCAACTATATCTATGCTGTGCTTTCGGCTGCGAACCACACCACACAAGGTGTATGGAGGTCAACAAACAAAGGTGACAGTTGGACACAGATCGCACCGGCAGCCACCACCAATTTCGACATCCACAGGAACCAGGGAGAGTACAACAACGCAGTGGAAGTTTTTCCCAACAACAAGGACAAGATCATCGTAGGTGGTATTGATATCTGGACATGGGAGTTAAACGGCAACTGGACCCAGATCACTTCGGGTAACCTGCCCAAAACCCATCCATATTATGTGCACGTAGACATACATAAATTTGCGTTTCACCCGAACAACCCGAATATTATCTATACCGGTACCGATGGTGGTATCCACCGCTCTACCAATGGAGGTGTGTCTTGGGTTGCGATGAACAAAAACTACGGTACAATTCAATATTACGCTATTACATCCAGTGGTTCCGGCCAGGTGATGGGTGGTACACAGGACAACAGCTATCAGTTTATCGATTTCAAAGGGAACACTCCCGGTGCAGCACGTACCGTATGGGGAGGCGACGGTGGCTATGCAGCGATCTCGCAGCTAAACCCGGAAGCCTACTTCGTTTCGTCGCAGTATGGTAACGCTGCCAGAACGGCTGATGATGGCCTTTCATGGCAAAGAGCTTACGGTTTGACCGTCTCTGACTCGGCCTTCTTCAGCGCCAGAATGTTGTCGGAAGGCGTTCCCGGTCAGAACTTCTCTCACTTTGTGACTCCACTGGCCATTTGGGAAACCATTGAAGCGCACGACTCAAAAGACAGTATCATGTTTATTGCTGATACCACCTATCTGGCCGGTGAAGAGATCACGCTCAGAGCCGAAAGACAGCACGACTATCCTTTCCAGCATACTTTGTTGGCAGGCCTCAACGAAGGCGATAGCATGATGGTGCAAAACCCGGTTCAAAGTGTGCTGGTGATCGCATCACGCAATGCGATCTGGCTCACCAGAGATCCTCTCCACTTCTTCGGTACACCAAGATGGTTCAAACTGGGTCAAACTACAGGCGGCGATATCATCAATATCACCTTCTCCAGAGATGGAGACCACCTCTTCGTAGGAACCGGTGGCGGACGTGTCTACCGATTCTCAAATCTACGCCAGGCTTACGATTATGAAAGCGCTGACATGGGTACAACTTCCAACCCCAACACACAACAAGTTGTAACCATGACCCAAATTGCCAACTACCCCAACCGGGCTGTAACATCCATCGCAGTGGATCCGCTCGACAACGACCATGTGGTGGTGACCCTGGGTAATTACGGAAACCAGGTGTATGTGTACAGAAGTACTGATGCCACCTCGGCAGCACCCACCTTCACCGGCAAACAGGGAGTAGGTAACAACCGACTGCCCCTCTTCCCGGTGTACGCTTCCCTGATCCCCCTCAACCACCCCGATGTATTGCTGGTAGGAACAGAGTACGGTGTGTATATGACCGAGAACATCACTGCTGCCAACCCTGTGTGGGTTGAAGCGAATGTGGGTATGGACAGAGTGCCTACGCTGCAAATCCACCAGCAGGTGCATGCATTTCCTTACACACATATCTGGGTGGGTGATGGCGATGACATGATACTGGTGGAGTATCCGGCAACAACAAATTACGGTGGTATCTATGTTGGAACCCACGGCCGTGGAGCCTTCAGAAATATGAACTTCGTCAGTGTGCCTGAACCCCCAATGGTTGAAAGGCCTTCGCTGATTCGCTCTCAATTGTTGGTGTATCCCAACCCCATTGAGTCGAATGCTACGGCTGTGATCAACCTGAGCGCCTCGAGCCGCGCTACGGTCAGAGTATATGATATTCAAGGACGTGTTGTGGCTACAATGGAACCCGGTATGCTGCAAGCCGGCAGAAACGAAATCAACCTGCAGCTCGGCCATCTGCGCCAGGGCAACTACATCGTTCAGGTGATTGCCGGTAACGAAAGCAAAACAACAAAGATCATCAAGCGGTAATTAACCTTTTGTTGTTCTTAAGAAGAAAGGCTGCTCCATATGAGCAGCCTTTCTTTTTGATGATAAAGCATATATTATATGCTGACCAGCGGTGCTAAGCCAAAACACGTATCACACTCAGGCCATCCCTAACCGGTATCATGACCTGTTCAGTGCCCGGGTCGTCGGCGACCATTCTGTTGAACTCTATAATGCCGGATGTATCAGGATCTGGTTTTTTCGCGGCACCAGGCAGCACCTTCCCGTCCCACAAAACATTATCGGCCACTATGATGGCGCCGGGTGTTAAGTGGCTTCGTAACAAGGTGTAAAGTTCCGGATAGTCTGATTTGGCCCCATCAAGGAATATCATATTAAAAGGGGTTTTCATCAGGAGATCCGGAACCAGTGAGATGGCATTGCCAATGTGCAGATGTATCTGGTGGGCATAGTCGCTCTTTCCAAACCATTCCAGAATACGGCTTTCAAACTCTCTGTTGATCTCTATGGTGTGCAGTTCCCCTCCCGGATGCAAACCCTCTGCCAGGCACAGGGCGCTATACCCTGTATATGTGCCGACCTCAAGGATGTATTTTGGCCGGTACAGCTTGCTCAGCATGGCAAGCAAGCGCCCCTGGTAATGGCCGGAGAGCATTTGAGGGTATAACATCCTCAGGTGGGTGTCGCGGTTGAGCTCCCTGAGAAGCGCCGGTTCAGGAGAGGTGTGAATAGCGGCATACTGTGCCATTTCATCATTGCGGTTCATAGCTTCCGGCCGGATAAATTAGTTCTGTAAACCGTTCACGGATCAATAACTCCCTGGCTGCCTCCAACACATCACCCGAAGAGAGTTTCTCTATCTTCAGAATGATCTCTTCGGCTGTTTCAACCTCCTGGTTGTGTAACAGGCGCTTACCCACTGAGAGTGTTTCATTGAGTTTTGACTCATAGGCCAGGGCGAGTTGCCCTGCCAGCTGTGTTTTGGCCCTGTGTAGTTGTAGGCTGCCCAGGGGCTCTTTTGTGAACACCGACAGCTCTTTGTAAACCATCTCCAGGGCCGGGTTTGGGTTGTGGGATGTGATGCCCAGGTAAATATTGAAATAGCCGGTGTCTGAAAAGGGCTGATAGTTTGACTCAACGTGGTAGGTGTACCCTTTGCGTTCTCTGAGTGCCATGTTGAGTCGGCTGTTCGAGCCGGGACCACCAATCATGTTGTTAAGCAGGTGCAGTGCTGTGCTGCGAGGGTGCCCCATAGGGTAGGCAATGGTGCCGGTGACGGCATGGGTTTGATGGGTCATCTTCTGCTCTACACGACGCCCCGGGTTGTGACCGTTGAAGGGTTCCCGTGCCCTGTCTGGTGACTGCCAGGGAACCGTTTCAAACTGATGTTGCAAGAGGTTGCCAACCTTAAGGTTTTCCATAGGCCCGGTGTAGGCAATCACCATGCGCAGAGTGCTGTAGTTGCGTTGGATAAAGCGGATGATCTGCCGCTTTGAAATCTCCTCTACCGACTCAGGAGAACCCAGAATGTTGCGCCCCAATGGATGCCCGTCAAACAACAACTCCTCAAAATCATCAAAAATAGCCTCCGATGGAGAGTCTTTGTAGGTGTTGATCTCATCCAGTACAATCCCTTTCTCTTTTGTGATCTCCTTCTCAGGAAATACTGAGTGAAGGATGATATCGGAGAAGAGTTCTGCTGCACGTTTTTCATAACCGGTCAGAAAAGAAGCATACAAACAGGTGTGCTCTTTGGTAGTGAACGCGTTCAGGTCACCCCCTACGCTGTCGAGCCTGTTTAATATATGGTATGCCTTCCGATGGGATGTGCCTTTGAAGGCCATGTGTTCAATAAAGTGGGCGATACCGTGTTCATGTGCTCTTTCATCCCTTGACCCTGCATCGATGTATACCGCCAGGTGAGCAACCCGCGATGTGGATGGGCAGTGGATAAACCGGATGCCATTGGGAAGCTCACGAATACGGTACTGCATGGTGATGTGGTTATTTCCTGATCACGATCCTTCCTGTGGTGACCTGACCGTTGTTAAGCTGTAAATGGATCAGGTAGATGCCCGGTTTGAGCAACCCCTGCAAGTCAACATTCAGGTCTCCGGTTCTGTGCTGCGGATCCCACTCCCTTATCAACTGCCCGGCCGGCGAATAGATGCGCCCCTTTTCAACTGATAACTCTCTGTTGTTCATCGACAGGGTGAAATTACCATCCGATGGGTTGGGGAACACATTGAAAGCGGCATGCTGACCGGGGCTCACTTCGTTGACACGGTTGATGGAGTTGTACGTATAGCTCCACCAGATGCCCCTGCCGTAGGTTGCAGCAACCAACCGCTCTGTGTCGTAATGGATCTCCAACTCTGCAATCTTAACGTTTGGCAACCCCTGGAAATAGGGAACCCAGTCCGTCAGTGTGCTGTCGCGGTAAAAGATCCCCACATCCATGCCCACATAGATCCCTCCGGGGGAGTTCTTCTGTTGTACAATGGTGTTGGCCGGTAAATTGGGCAGAGAACCGGAGATGTTGGTCCACGAAGTACCCCCATCGGTGGTCATGTACACTTTATGCCCATCGAAAAACCCTGACAGAGTGACGTATGCAATCAGTGGGTTTGTGTTGTGAACGGCGATGTAGGAGATAGGATATGCCGGTAGGTTGTTGTTGATTTGATCCCATGTTTGCCCGTTGTTGGAAGAGCGGTAAATCCTGCTGTAGGTGGCAGCGTAGATGTAGTTGGTGTTTGAAGGGGCATAAGCCAGCGACCTGAACTTGTCGAAATAGCCTGAGCCTGTGAAGTTGGTCAGCTTGGTCCATGTAGAGCCGTAGTTTGTAGATCTCCAGATGTTGTCGTAACCAGCCAGAAGTATGTTGTGAGCTGTAGGATGCATCACATAAGGTGTTACCCATGAACCCTCTTCCGGGATGTTGTCGGAGATATTTTGCCATGTGGTTCCCCCGTTGTAGGTTCTGAAGATGTTGCCCCATTGCATAGAGCCATACATATAGTTATAGTTGGTGTGGCTAATAATGCCTTCCATGCCATCACCACCCAGCATATGTCTCCATGTGTCGTTGCGCAGGAGGTGTGTGCCATTGTCTTGCCATCCGCCAATGATTCTGCCCGGGTCTTGCTTTGACAGGCCGATCCGGTATACCTGGCCGATGGCCAGTCCGTCGTTTCGCATTTGGAACGACTGCCCGTTGTTGGAGGTCACATCCACTCCGCCGTCGTGGCAGATATAGAGGTCGCCGGTGATGGGGTGATATGCCATGTGGTGTATGTCTGCATGTACGTAAGGCAGCCCCTGGTCACCGTACCAATGGGCGCGAATCTGCCAGTTGGAGCCTCCGTTGGTGGATCGCCAGATATTGACACTGGCAGCCCACACATCGTTCTTGTTCACCGGTGAAACAGCCAACCCCAGGCAATACCATGCGATACCTCCGGGGCTCGATCCATTGGTAGCATATCCAAGAATATTCGGTGTAGTAGACATTTGGGTAAAGCTGTTGCCTCCATTGGTTGATCGGTACAGCCCTTCAAAACCGGTATTGTCAGTCCGCACGGCAAGCAGGTATATATAGTCCGGGTCAGCAGGGGTCACTGCGATTTTCGCGCGTCGGATCTGATGGGAGTTGGGTATCGGTACAGGGGAGAAGGAGGCGCCATCGTTGGTTGACCTCCAGAAGCCACTGCCCAGAACAGCATAGATCACACTGGGGTTGTCGGCTCTGAAAGCCAGGTCTCCGATCACACCGGAACGGATCATCTGCCAGTTGTATCCACCATCGGTGGTCTTCCATATGCCCACCGTGGTGCCTGCATACAACGTAAGTGGGTCGTTGGGATGCATCAAGAGCTTCGAAATCCGGCGCTGGTCAGATACAATCCAGTCCATACCGGTGGTGTTCCAGGTATGCCCTCCGTCATACGACTTCAAAATGCCCACCGAATAGGTGTCGGAGTTGTTGAAATCACCGGTGGCGGCATATACAATATCAGGATTCTGGTGGTCAACCACAATGGACGAGATACCCATGCTGGCAATATGGTCAGAAACAGGATGCCAGTAGTTGCCCCCATTGGTGGTTTTCCACACACCACCGGATGCAGCACCCAACCACATGGTGTTCACGTCTGTAGGGTGAAAGGCAATACAGTTTACCCTGCCCATGCCCGGGCTGTTCACCGGTACCACAAAAGGGCCCAGAGGATTCCAACTGGCCGATGGTGTGAACTTACCCCGCTGCTTCTTCACCTGTAGCAAATGGTCGTACTCAACCCAAGTGGCCTCAGGCCTGGCATGCCGACCCTCTGAATCAACACGGGAATCAAGAAAATATGAGAAGCGATCAAACTGCTTCCGCCCGGGAATGTGCTCGCTCTTGTCTTGTGTCTTAATATACTCTTCAAATGCTCTTCGTGTCTCGTGAAAATCAAACACAGAATCTGTTAACATACCCACCCAGGTCTGACCCACAGAATGGAAAGAAATCGATACAAACATCAAAAATAACAACAGAATACGCATAATCATCAAGTTTGACGGCAAAGATACACAATTCCCGAATATCACTCTGGCCCGCTGCACGGGGCGGCCATTCAACACCCCTCCATTCGAAAAAGAGGTTTATCCAAAAGTTCGTATCTTTACAGGTCGAAAGCATCCCATGTTAAGAAGCACAAAGAAAACAATATTAATATGCGAAAAAAAGCACTTTATCTGTTGACAATGATCATGCTGGGTTCGGGGTTACACCTCTTTTCCCAGGAGTACACGTATGAAACACAACATGCCCGTTTTGGTCCGATCGGGAGTTTGGTTGTTGAGGAGATTGAAGAGGACTGGCAGTTCAGGCTGAATCAGTTTCCCGGCATCACGGAGGGCAACCGCACCTACCGCCAGCATCTGGTGCATCTGAAACGGGAAACCACCGCCCGATTCCCCCGTCCGGCACAACCTGTAACAAGAGGAGACAGACGTGTGATGGGCACCTCCGTTACCCCGGATCCAACCATCCTCAGAAGCTTCAAAGGAAACCTTTTCAGCAACAGCGCCCCCAACGACAATACCCTCGCCATATCAAACGATGGCCAGCTCATCTCAGCCATCAATACCAATATATACTTCTATAACGTAATTGAAGATACGCTGCTGAAAACCATGTCGCTCAATAACTTCTCATCCCCCCTAACCGGCATCAGCCAACACCAGTATGACCCTAAACTGCTGTATGACCCGCATGAAGACCGGTTTATTCTCGTTTTTCTTGCAGGGGCAAGCTCCGATACCAAAACAGATATTATTGTCGGGTTCTCAGAAACAGAAGATATGATGGGCAAATGGCATGTCTACTCACTGCCCGGAAACCCGCTGGATGACACTAGTTGGACCGACTTTCCCGCCATCGCGTTGTCTGAAGACGAATTGTTTATCACCGTGAATCTGCTCGATTATGGCACTTCATGGCAGACATCGTTTAAGCAGTCCATCGTATGGCAAGTCGATAAGATGGCTGGTTACCGTGGAGAGATGCTGGATTCAAGGCTGTGGAGTGATATTGTATTTGACGGAGTGAACATCCGGAACCTGAATCCCATTCAGGGTGCCAATAAGCTCTATGGCCCCAATATGTATCTGCTGTCGAACAGAAACTTCACAGTCTATTCCGACTCTGTCTTCTTGCTGGAGATCACAGGCAATCTGCGCGACCATGACGCTGCACTGCGCATCACCTGCCTGCACACAAGCCCCGGCTACGGAGCACCTCCCGATGCAAGGCAACCCAATACAAACAAGGTGCTCGCTACCAATGACGCCAGGGTGCTGGGTGGGTTCTTGTATAATAATGTGATTCAGTTTGTTGCCAACAGCATCGATACCACAACCGGAGGAGCAGCCGTCTATCACGGCAAAATCACCAATGTAAACCAAAACCCTGTCTCAACAGGTCGGATCATCTGTGAGCCCGGGCTTGAATTCGGATATCCCAATATAGCCTGGACAGGCAATACCCTCTTTAGTCAACAAGCCATGATTGGGTTTAACCATACCGGTGACACCGTCTTTCCGGGAGTGTCAGCTCTCTTCTACGATGGTGCAGGAGGCTACTCTAACCGGATGGTGATCAAAGAGGGGGAGCATCTGATCAGTATATTCCAGGGTACCTATGAGAGATGGGGCGACTATACAGGCATCCAAAGGGTATACAATCAGCCCGGTAGGGTGTGGATAGCCGGTATGTATGGCGACAGGGTAGGGCTATCACGGCGACTGGGCACGCAGATCGCAGAACTGGTTTCCCCCACCGCAGAAAAACCTGTGGTGCAAGAGGGAAGAAAGCTCGACGCTGCACTCTACCCCAACCCGGTGGTGGACCAGTTTGGTATGGAATTCTTCCTTGAAGAACCCGAAATCATCAGCATCGAACTGAGAAGCATTACCGGCCAGAAAATCCATCGGTTCTTTGAAGGAATGGTGCCGGCAGGCGAAAACTCCCTTATGTTCTCAACACAAAACCTGGCACAAGGCGTTCACCTGCTGTGGATCACCAACGATAAAGGAGAGGTGCTCTTCACAGAAAGAGTGATCAAAATGGTGCCGTGATGAACTATATCAGGATGACGCAAGAGCCGAACGGTCAGATGTTGGAACAGTTGTTCAAAAACCATACAGGCACGCCCCCGTCAACCATCCACCGGATTCTGACAGGTTCCGGTTCCGGACGGATATACTACCGCCTCGCTGATGGTAACAACAGTGTCATTGGTACAATAAACCACAACAGGAAAGAGAATGAAGCGTTTCTGTTCCTGACACGTCACTTTGCTTCACACGGACTGCCCGTTCCACGAGTGTTTGGTGTGTCTGATGACCGGTGTGTGTACATACAGGAAGACTTTGGCAAGATGTCGCTGTGTGACCATCTTGGAAACCCCGAAAACCACCATAACAGAGAATCCTTACTACAAGAGGCACTGATGCATCTTTATGGCTTTCAGGTCAGAAGCGCAGCAGACCTCGATTTTGCCAGGTGCTATCCGCAACCATTCTTCGACAAGCAAGCAGCACGGTGGGATCTGCACTATTTTAAATATATGTTTCTGAAACCTCTGGTTGATGAAATCGATGAGTTGACGCTGGATGAAGCCTTTGAGGCTCTGTTAGATCATCTGTTCGAAGATGCCTTTGCAGGGTTTATGTACCGCGATTTCCAGTCAAGGAACATGATGTTGCAACACCAGCGATTGTGGTTTATTGACTATCAGGGAGGAAGATGTGGTCCACTGTTGTACGATGTGGCTACTTTGCTGTATCATACCCGCCTGGCTCTCCCCGATGAACTGCGGGATCGTCTGACAGCCTTCTATGGTGAGGTGCTTGCTGAAACGTTTCCGGTCAACCAACACCTCATTGCGCAGCAAGTGCACGACTTTGCATTGCTTCGGTTGCTTCAGACCTTGGGTGCCTATGGTTACCGGGGGGTGTATCAACGCAAGGAGGCCTTTGTGAAACCTATTGGCAAAGCGCTGCAGAACACCCTGGCAGTACTGGACAAGATGTCGCCGGAGCTACCGGTGCAAGCGCTGAAAGATGTCCTGACGCGCCTCACACCACGGTTCGCCGATGCCGGAAAGAGTGAGAACGGACTGGTGATCACGCTAAACAGCTTCTCTTATATGTATGGACTGCCTACTGACGACAGTGGCCATGGCGGAGGGTTCGTGTTCGACTGCCGCTCGTTGCCAAACCCTCACTATGAAACGCATCTGCGCCCTCTGACCGGTGAAGACGCCCCCATTCAGCAATGGCTGTCGGAACAGACGGAAGTGTCTGAATTTCTAAGGTATACAGAAGCCATCGTGGTGAATGCCGCTGAAAAATATCTTGACAGAGGTTTTGATCGTTTACAGGTGAACTTTGGATGTACAGGCGGTAAGCACAGGTCGGTTTTTTGTGTTGAAGCCTTGGCAGACAGGCTGAAAAAGCGGGGCATCCGGTGCGATGTGTTAAAAAACCATCTTATGTTGAATCATGCACAATAACCTTTGGCGTGGCGAAGCATTGTAAGAAAGACAAATCATCCAGGAAAAAAGACGCCCGTTTTGTATGTGGCAAATGCGCCCGTCGTGCCAAGCGTGAGGAGAAACTGTGTAAACCGAGGAAGGTGGAGAAATCATGAAGGTGATGATACTGGCGGCAGGGGAGGGGAGGCGCCTTCTGCCACTGACACGCACGCTGCCCAAGGCCCTGGTACCGGTCGCCGGGCAACCGATGGTCAAACGACTGATAGATCGACTGGTCAACATGGGCTTTGATCATTTTGTGGTAAACCTTCACCACCACGCCGATCAGTTGCAGCAATATCTGCTGGAGAACACTCCGGATCATATTATGCTCACCTTTTCTGATGAACGGGAGATGCTGCTTGATACCGGAGGAGCCATCAAACATGCGCGACAGAACTTTTCTCCTGGGGAGCCTTTCCTGGTGCACAATGTCGATGTGTACACCACGCTGCTCCCTGCAACACTGCTGAATTGCCACGAGCAGTCGAAAGCGATGGCCACCCTCGCTGTGCAACACCGGCAATCATCGCGGCACCTGTTGTTCAACGAGCAGATGCAGTTGTGTGGGTGGCGCAACAATGCCACAGGCGAGGAGCGAATGGTGAACCCGGGCGCAAAAGGGCTTACTCCCCTGGCATTCAGCGGTGTGCATATCGCGGACCCGAAAATATTCAGCTACTTCCCTCAACAGGATCGGTTTAGCCTGATAGACCTTTTCCTGGCCGCCGCAGCGGATGGAGCCATTGTAAAGGCCTTGCCACATAACAACGACCCATGGTTCGATTTGGGTACACCGGAGAAAATTACTGCCTTCGAGCAAAACGAGCAATGGAAACGGTGAATGGTTGATTTCTTTACACAGAGGAAAACAAGAGTTAATCACAGAGAACCACAGAGTTTTTTCTCCGTGAAACTCTTTTTTTTCCTCTGATAAACTCTGTGTAACAAAAAAAAGCCACCAGTCATAGACTGCCATTAGCCCCTTACCGTTACCTGATTCATTAAGCACATTTTTTCTTTTCTTGTCGGATTTCTGAACAATGTTTGTATATTGCATGCGTAAAACCCACTGGAACATGGTAATACACCAACACCCTTCGATGAACAAAACCTGCAACATGCACATAATCAGAAGGATACCCCCCCCACGCACTTTGTCTAAGCGCTAGGGATAACGACATACATAATCTCCTGCGTCTTATGAGGCACATCACAACCATCATAACCTTCCTCCTGCTAGTCTCAGCATCCAGCTTGCCAGCCCAAACCAACCTTGTGCTGAACCCCAGTTTTGAAGACACGCTGTGCTGCCCACCAACAAGAGAAGATATTACCT
>SKPS01000182.1 GCA_007119395.1 Lentimicrobiaceae bacterium | reverse complement strand
GACAGTGGGGACGATGGTGGGGCAATGGATGCGCATTGCTACTGAGGTTGATCTTGGCATGAGGTATCGGTGGCATGCTTGTGATGCTTCTCAACATGTTCCCATAGGCCCATTGCTTTTAAAGCCATCAGAATAGCGGGTGATGAACTCTTTGCCCAAAAGCCGGCTATGTATTTGGGTGTTTTTGGGTTTCTTGTATAAGGTGATCCGGGTTCTCGATAAACCAGGGGTGGTCGGGTTTCCCTACCGGGCAGAAGTCCATGCATCGTCCGCAGCTCAGGCAGTTGGATCTGTTGGCCTGGTAGATGGTTCTTCTGCGGTAGGTGAGTTGCTGCAACAGGGTGAGCGCAATCACCAGTCCGAGGAAGCCACCCAGGTAGCGACTTCCCGCTTTGAACTGTCGGGTTACCTCTCCGGCATCTTCTACCAGCATTTCGAGGGTTCTGCCGGAGGCCATAAAGGTGGTGATGTCGAGGTTGGTTTCGTCGTGCATCAGGCTTGGGTCAGCCAGCAGCATCCTGGCCAGCTGCACATCGGGGTGAGCCCGTGCCAGGTAGTGGTGTGCCGACGAGACGGCCCAGCCGGTGATCAGTACGAAAATTGGTATCAGCAGGATGTAGCGGAGGAACTGTTTCCTCTCTGACGGTTGAATCCGATGCTCCGGGGCATCGGTGGGTGCGTCGATGGCATCAAAGGGGCACGAATCTTTGCACAGCTTGCAGTTGATGCAGTCGGTGGGGGTGATGGAGAGGTGGTGTTTGCTGAAGGTGGAAGTCACCTTGAGCATTGCTCCGTAGGGGCACACAAAGCGGCAGTAGGGTCTGGCCACGAAGGCACCCACCAGCAGGAAGCTGATGCCGAACACGGCCATGGGGAA
Organism: Lentimicrobiaceae bacterium; assembly: GCA_007119395.1. GTDB lineage: Bacteria > Bacteroidota > Bacteroidia > Bacteroidales > SKPS01 > SKPS01. The sequence continues at coordinate 3,880 of SKPS01000182.1, read as the reverse complement.
TTCTGCGCTCATCCTGAAGATCCCCACGTATGGGTCGTATCGGCAGATGATGAAGTCGGAACCTGTGACGGCGAAGAGAACTGCCAGTCCGAGATATACGAAGGGGAAGATGCCGAGGGAGTGTCTTACCCATGGTGGCACCTTCACCGGTTTAAACACCAGGATGTCCTGTATGGCTCCGAGGGGGCATGCCGAGGCGCAGAAGATACGGCCTGCGAAGAGCGACAGTATGAGAGGCAGCAGGAAGAATGCCAGCACCGTGATGGGCAGCACATAACCTGATCCGGAGAGGGCGAGCACGAAGTTTTGCACCGCCCCGATGGGGCAGATGCATCCGTTGCGGTAGAAGCCGAAGTAGAGCAGGGCAAACACCGTTGTCCAGAGGATCCAGCGGCGCGACCTCCTTTTGAAGACGAGCCACAGGGTGAGTGCCATCACCCCTGCCAGAACCAGCACGTCAACATACTCCATCAGGTTGCTGCGGGGCATCGGGGTGGTGGTCTCCGGCAGAGTGTAAGGGGTCATAAATTCCGGTTCCGGGAACCGCTGCTGCTGGGCGGAGAGGTCGGCTCCGAAGGGGAGCAGCATGAAGAAGCCCAACACCAATAGCACCTTTTGGGAATTCTTCCTGATCGTATGTGTTATTCCTGTCATCATTTCTCAAACCCTCCTTTGATGATATAGGGCATCTTTGCGGGCACCCTGATGATCGCTTCTGAAGGGCATGCGGTGGCGATGGAGCACTGGTTGCAGTCGTGGCAGAGGTTATGACGGATTTGCAGGTGGAGGGAGCCGTTGCCGAAAGCGGCACACCCCACCACACATTTGGCACACCCGATGCAGAGCTCTTCGTTGATGTTGTATTCGTAATAGGGCTCTTCGATGAATTTGCGTTCGATGGCAGCGGTGGGACAGAGCTGGTTTTCGGCCGCGGTGTCTCTGTTGATGTATCCGGGTCTGAGGTATCCGCCACAGAGATCACAGTATCCACAGAGGGGATAGGCATGCACGCATTTTACGGCGGAGGGGTTCTGCACGCAATGGGTGGCACACCGACCGCAGCCGGTACACTTGAAGGGGTCGATCTGCCATACCCACTTCATGGCGGTGAGCCGCTTTACAGAGACACCCACCAGCCCGGCGATGGCAAGCCCCGCTGTCATGCGGGCACACATCCCGATGAAGGCCCTGCGCCCTTTGTCAGTCGCCATCACATCCTCCCTCTTTTTCCATGGCTCCGCATGATGCAGTGCACTCTGCATGGTGGCTGTGCACCTTGCCCGGACACTCCGTGGCATACCGGCATCCTCCGCACTTGCCCTCCGTGTGATCAGCCTCAGATGTGGTGATGCGACCATGCAGGACGATCCAGGCTGTGGCAATTACCAGCAGCAATATCATTGCTATCCTGGTAATTGATGATGTCGTGTCTTGTTGTTTTTCCATAATCGAAAGATTTCTTTTAACCGCAGAATCCAAGACCATACGTACTTATAGTATAATAGAACAGCTAACCAACTGAGTTTTGCCAGAAGCATATGTTTATTTAACCACAAAGACCTCAAAGGTTTTCACGGAGTCCACAAAGACCCTATTTGTGTACATTGTGCCTTCTTTGAGACCTTTGTGGTTAAAAAAGAATCTCGAAAAAGCAAAAATACTAAGTGTTTATTATTAACATTATTTCTGATAATATACAAATTTGTTAGATTGAATTACGCAGATTGACACAGATTATTAATTATTCTCCTTTCTCTCTTCAAAGATTCTGATCAGTTTCTGTTCGAAGTCGAGCAGCAGGATGTTCCCTTCGGAGTCTGCTGCCACGGCAGGTGCATCCTTGCCGTTGGGGAAGCTTTCAGGCCCGGCCACAACGCCCTTCAATGTTCCTGACGGGTGGTGCACTTTCACCCGCACCAGACCCTTTTCGCTGGTCACAAAGTCACCGTTGGGCAAGATCATAAAGTGGGTGGGGTTGCAGCAACCGCTGAACCCTTCGGGGTTGAACGAGGCCTCTCCCCAATACCGTCTGAGCCGACCACTGTGCGAGTAGAGCTGCATACTGTGCAACCCCGGGTTCACCACCCATAGCTCATCATCACCATTTACAGCCAGCGTAAACCGACCGCCGGGGAGGATGAAACCGTGGGTCTCAGAAACGTTGGAGGTGCCCCTGAAAGAGTCCAGCTCCTCCAGCCGGTGGTTGAAAACACGCACCACCTTGTTGCCGGCATCGGCCGCAAAGATTAACTCCTCTGCAAAAGCCACAGAAATGATGGCAGCTTTTTCATCCAATGGCATCGACCGAAAGAGTTCTTCACCCGTTAGGTCATACATCACCAGGTGGTTATCAAAGGCTAGCAGCAATTGCTTCTTGTTACCTATGGTGATAGCCGTGGGGGACTCATCCAGCTCCTTTTTCAGGATGGCGGATCCTTCAGGAGAGATCACCTGCAGGTACTCTCCGGTAATCAGAAAGATCCTGCCGTAACCGTATGCAAAACCGACCGGTTGTTCGTGGCCGATGGCAATCTGCATCACCTCTTTGTGGGTCAGCAGGCCGGGGTCTGTCTCGTCAAACCCTTCCAGGTCGTAAGCGAAAGGGTTATCGGGGCGTTTGCCTGCCCTGTTGGAAAGCTGGTCGATCAGCAAAACCGACAGGATGGCAACCACAGCCACCAGCAGGACGATACGAATCACTTTTTTATCCATGGCGTTATTTTTTTCTCAGGTCGATGCAGATCATTTTTTCCGAATCGCGCAGCACCATGAGGCCGTTGGCGATGGCCAGGGGCGCCCACGCATCAAAGCCGTCGAACAGCCGCACTTTGTCGAGTTCTCTGTATCGGTTAGTGCTTAGTTCTATGATATAGAGGGTAGCGTCGTCGTTGAGGAGGTAGAATTTGTTGTCGGCCAGGATATAGGGTCCGAGGCCAAACCGGGCTGATGCGCCGCTGGACCACACGACCCTAGTGGGGTCATCGGCTCTGACGCACACGAACTGGTTTCTGAGGCCTCTGGCATCTTTGGGCATGATGCCATAGAGGAGTCCGTTGAGCAGGATGGGTGTTTGTTGTTCGCTGCTGAGCCCTTCTCCCGGTGAGAAGGAGGCTGCCACTTCCACGGTGAAGCTGCCGTTGGCTTCACGGAGCTGGAGGAGCATGGTGCCGGCACCGTATCCTGCCGTAAGCAGTATCCTGCCATCGGGCATGCCCACGGGTGAGGGGGCTACCACCGGAAAGTTCCACCGGTTGGTCTGCCAAAGGATGGTGCCTGCATCAGGACCGTCGGCCGCGATGCCGGCCGCGATGCCGATGCCGCTGTAGAGGTACATTTTGCGACCGCCAAAGGTATAAGGTATCACCGACGAGTGTGACATCTCGTGCCTGTCGGGGTTGGGAACACGCCACAACACCTCGCCGGTGGCACAATCCACGCCAATCATCAGCGCATCGCCACCAGTGGCGATAATTGCCACCCCCTCATCGATCAGCGGGCACTGCCCCGTGTACCACAATGGGATCTCGCTGTTGTACTCTTTTTCAATGTCAATACCCCAAAGGAAATCGCCAGTCAGACGATCGAGACACATCACATGTCCGCGAGGCCCAATGGTGAGGATAAAATCTTCGGTGACGGCAGGTACCGTTCTCGACATGCCGTGGTTTCTACGGATCAGCAGATGGTACCACCGTCTCCACACCTCTTCGCCGGTCTCCAGCACAAAGCAACGCAGCATATCGGCACGACTCTCCTCATCGTAATCAAGCACATACACCAACCCATCGTAGATGGCTGCACCTGAGTGACCTTCGCCCAGTTGAACGCTCCACAGCACATCAGGCACCCGTCCGTTGAACGAGCTGATCAAAGGGATCGG
>SKPS01000079.1 GCA_007119395.1 Lentimicrobiaceae bacterium | reverse complement strand
GGGAGAACCCACCACCAGGGCACTGCAACGGGTCAGATACATATCAAGGTCACCGGCAGATGTAGTCTCAATATCAACCACATCTACGCTAAAACCATCTCCGGCACTCATCACTCCTTCGGCAATTTTTTCAGCTACTTTTCCGGTTTTCTGGTAGGCAGAAACATAAGGAATAAACACCCTTTTCTCCTCAGGCAAAGCGAGATGCTTCTCTGCCATCTGCTTAGACATATCAACATACTTTTTCCAGTGTGTTCTGAGAATCGGGCCATGACCGGTACATATTGCTTCAATATCAAGACCTTCAATCTTTTCAATCGCCTTCAGCATAAACTTACTGAACGGCTTCAGGATCACATCAAAATAATAGACAAAGGCATCATCATAATCACCAACCAGGTCATCATACATCTCATCATGGCAGAAATGCGCTCCAAAGGAATCACACGTAAAGAGCAATTTCTCCTGGGGGAGATACGTATACATTGAATCGGGCCAGTGGAGGTTGGGTGCATTGATGAACTGCAGTTCCATATTTCCCAGATCCAGTGTGTCTCCATCCTTTACAACCATATGGGGGAACTCTTCAGGGAAAAGGTCTTTAAGGTATCTGATGGCATTACCTGTACCCACCACAGTGGCTTTAGGGGCAATCTTCAGTAAATTCATCATATTGCCTGAGTGATCCGGCTCTGTATGGTTTAATACAATATATTCAATTTCAGAGGGGTCACATACCGATCTGATCTTTGCCTCATACTCATCCCAGAACTTCTCCTTGGTGGTCTCAATAACGGCCTTCTTCTCCGCATCAATAAAATATGAATTGTACGTGGTTCCGTACTTGGTCTCCATCACCACATCAAATGTAACAATGTCACGATCCAATACCCCAATCCATTGTACTTTGTCTGTTACTTTTAATACTTTGCTGTCCATCGATCTTATTGTTTATCTGTTTGTATTCTTTTTGCAAGCTAATCCAACCGGTTTTCATTACAGTTCAAGTTCCATCTGGATACCTTCGTCTTTGTCCATGCTAACCGAAGTTACATCATCATCCGCTACACCTTTTTTAGCACTTTCCGGAGGTTTTGTCTCTTCTTCCGGTTTTGATGTTGGATTGACTTTTTGATTTTCGATATCATGATCTCCTTCGGGAGCCTGTTCACCGGGTGGCTTGTCCTCTTCAGGAACAATCCAGGCGACTTCGGCAACATCATGCTTTGCCAATCGCTTCCCCTTCGCTGCAATCCCTTTCACCCCTACAAACTCTTCACACGACACCTCTTCAGAATAATTGTGATCAGACCCTTTGGGATGAAGAAAATCAATTTTTAACACAACACTCTCACCAAAACAAAAGTCAACCAGTTCACTTCCGGCACCCCCGGTAAAAGTTGCTCTTTTCTCTACAGGATCAAAGAGGAATCTTTTCAGGTAGGGGTATCCGTTTTCACTCTCTTTGTAAACAACCTGACACACCGCTTTGTTGTCAAATTTCATGATATGAAGCAGGTCATCATCAAAATGAGTCGACAGGTCATACCCGTAGAGTTTATACTCTCCGTTTTTAAACAGCACCAGAATTTTATCGGCTTTTCTGAACGCTCCGAGGTAGATTCCCCGGTTATCATAGTTTAATCTTCGTACGCTGTCGTCATACCACACATTCACCGCACCGAGGGTTGACACGCCCTCCTCTTTTTTCACGATGCTTTTGATCGGGTACCGTGAGAGCACGTTTCCTTTGGCGCTTCTCCCCTTGATAGCCAGCTCTTTGAAGTCAAACTCAAAGTTCAGCTTACGCAGTCTGGGCTTGGGTCTTAGCAGCACTTTAATCACCTCTGCCTCTCCGTTTGGATTTGCTGTAAAGTAAAGCACCCTGCTTCCGGCTGTCCCTTTGGTAACGTGATACTCTTTGTCGCGGGTCACACCCAGCACAGCAAATCGTTTTACATGGTTGCTGCCTGATTGCCCATCACGATATACCATATTATATATGGTTCTTTCGTCATTGCGTTTAAACACATCAATGTGCAGAATATTTTTCCCCACAAATGTTTTGTCTGCCACTTTGGTAACGACAAAGGTGCCATCGCGGCGAAAAACGATGATGTCATCGATGTCGGAGCAATCACAAACGAACTCAGCTTTTTTAAGGCCTGTTCCGGCAAATCCTTCTTCCCTGTCAACGTACAGTCGTGCATTGGCAACAGCCACACTAGTGGCTTCTATCACCTCAAAATTTCTGATCTCAGTACGCCGGCCTCGCCCTTCTCCGTATTTTTTCAGCAGCTTTTCAAACCACGAAACAGTATAACCTGTCATGTTGGCCAGGTGCTTCTTAACCTGATCAATGTCATCTTCAATGGCTTTGATCACCTCATCCGCTTTAAAGGCATCGTACTTTGAAATTCTCTTGATTTTTATTTCGGTCAAACGCACAATGTCATCGCGGGTGACTTCTCTTTTGAAGATTTTCAGATAGGGTTTTAACCCCTTTTGAATGGCGAGAATAACCGCCTCCCATGTTTCGCACTCCTCAATATCGCGGTATATTCTTTTCTCGATAAAAATCTTCTCCAGGCTGGAGAAGTGCCATTGCTCTTCCAGTTCCTTCAGTTGGATGGTCAGTTCCAGTTCAAGGAGGTTTCTGGTTCTAAGTGTTGAGCGGCGCAGCAGATCGGAAACACCAGTAAACAGGGGTTTGTTTTCACTGATCACACAGGCATTGGGGGAGATGGATATTTCGCAGTTGGTAAAGGCATAGAGTGCGTCGATGGTTTGGTCAGGCGAGGTACCTGCCGGCAGATGAATGATGATTTCAGGGTTTTCTGCTGTATTGTCTTCGATCTTCCGGATCTTGATTTTCCCTTTGTCGTTGGCGGCAAGGATGGAGTCGATCAGCGAGGTGGTGGTGGTTGAGAAAGGTATTTCGTTCACCACGAGTGTTTTTTTATCAAGGATGTTGATGCGTGCTCTCAGTCGGATTTTTCCACCTCTGAGGCCATCGTTGTATTTCGATGCGTCCATCAATCCTCCGTTGAGGAAATCGGGGTAGAGGGTAAAGGGTTCTTCTTTTAAAATGGCGATGGAGCCCTGGATCAGTTCCACAAAGTTATGGGACAATATTTTTGAGGCAAGGCCCACTGCGATCCCTTCCACTCCCTGAGCCAGCAGGAGTGGAAATTTCACCGGCAGCGCGACAGGTTCTTTGTTTCGGCCATCATAAGAGGCTTTCCATTCTGTGGTTTTGGGATTGAACACCACTTCCAGGGCAAACTTCGACAAGCGTGCTTCGATATATCTGGGAGCAGCTGCCGAATCACCTGTCAGGATATTCCCCCAGTTGCCCTGCGTGTCAATGAGCAGCTCTTTTTGTCCGAGCTGTACCAATGCATCACCAATCGATGCATCACCATGGGGGTGATACTTCATGGTATGCCCGATGATGTTTGCCACTTTGTTGTACCTGCCATCGTCGAGCTCTTTCATGGCGTGCAGCAGCCTTCGCTGGACCGGTTTCAGTCCATCTTCGAGCATAGGCACCGCCCTTTCCAGAATCACGTAGGAGGCATAATCAAGAAACCAGTTCTCGAACATACCGGGGAGTTTCATCACCTGGTATTCATCAGCCAACGGGTCGGTGTCTGCTGAATGCCCATCAGCTCCTGCAGCTCCCCCTGTTTCCTCGTCTATTCGATCTTCTGCCATTGATTATTTCTGATTGTTTTTCGGTGTCTCTTTCCAGAAACGCAAAATTAATGATTCTGCTAAAAGGAAGAGCAGTGCAGCCATGATAAACCACCGCCACAAACGTGTGCCGTGGCTCAGGTCGGCCAGTCTCTCGGTCATGCTTTTCCCTCCAGGTGTAATCACCTGCACCTTTTCCATACCCTGGTCACGGATCCACGATCTCAAAGCACGCTCATCATCATAATTAAGATCAGATTCCAAAGAGCTGTAATTGAATGCCAAGGGAGCCACTTCCTGGTTGTTGAAGTAGACCTGATAATTACCGGCACGTTCAATCTGGTCTTCAAAGAACAGCAGTGCACCATACGGCTCACTCCGGTAGCCGGGGATAAACTCCTGTTCACCTTGCTTGCCTCGTATTCTGAAGACCGATTGACCGATCTCTTCAGGCCAGGCAACCGATACTGACCTGTCTTTTCCTGCTGTGTAATAAAGCGGGGGCACAATGCCACTAAACAGGGCCATGTTATAGATTGGTGGCACGAACAATTCAGCATTGAACAAGAGATTTGTCATCTTCTGATCCCAGGAGGTGGCAAACTGATATACCAAACCACGTCCTGATTGGGTTCCCACCAGCATAGGTCTGCCGTTCAGCAGTCTCATAATCACCGTTTCACCGGCACCACCCGGCGACTGCATGGGGTAATGGGTATACGCCACCGGCATCGCCAGATTGGAGGGTGGGTCAAGGTATACTCCTCTGTAGAGCGGATGCGAAAAGTCGATAGACTCAAGACGCACGGTGTTGGTGTCAGCTTGACCATAGCTCAACACCCCCAGACTTGCGAGCAACGTGTTCATCGCCGTGGGATCGTGCGGAGGTGAAGGGGGTATCACCACCAGGGTACCACCATCACCGACGTAGGAGGTGAGCGCTTCAGCCAGCCCGCTGGAAAGCTCTGTGATCCCCTGGCAAAAGATGATATCGTACTGGTGTATAGTGGCAAAATCAATTTGTGTGACCGGACGGTTTGAAAACCTGAACAGGGTGTCATGATCAAACAGGCGAGACAGATTGGGCTCGGCGGCTACACCGTAGAAACCACCAATGTTTCGCTGGTCTCTCACTTCAAATCCGAAATAGAAGCGGTCATCAAAAACCACCGGATAGTCATCCAACGCAACCACCCCATGGTAAATCCCTTCCTGGTCAATTCTTCCTGACAGTTGCACCACTGCATTCCCATCTGCCGGAACATCCACCGTACCAAAACCCACCTCTCGTCCATTCAAACTCATGGTAACCGGCACATCATCCTCAGCCGAAGAACCGGAGTTACCTACCCTGGCACTCAGGGTCATGATCTGACCGGGTCTAACGACCGGCACTTCAAGCCACACTGAATCAATAGATAGGTTTGACAGCGAGCTGCGTTTAAGCGGGACCAGGTACGTTTGAAAATCGTAAGCATCAGTTACCCCGGTCATGTTGACTGTGGATGATTGAAAATCGCTGATGTAATAGGCCACCATATCTTTCATCGGGTGACGACGTTTTACGTCAGCCATTCTGTCTAACACCTCTGCTCCTGTACGACTGATTGGCGAGTACCGTACTGTGGTTATCATCTCCATAAAATCAGAACGGTTCACCACACGTGAGTAGATGCCTGAGAATTCATTGGTGATCAAATAGAACTCATCAGACGGAGAATAGTGGGATGCGATCTCTCCTGCCCTTCTCACCGCCTCCTCAAAAAGCACCCCACCCACACCATTCGACTGCATGCTATAAGAGTTGTCGATATATACCACAACCAAAGGGTTTCCGGTGAGCAGCAACTGGGTGTCATCGGTGCGCATTACCGGCATGGCAAACGCAAAAATCAATGCGGCAAATGCCATCAACCGCATCAGCAGCACCAACAAATGCTTGATCTTAGAACGCTTCCTTGTCTCCTTCTTTAATTCGGCAAGAAAACGAACATTGGTGAAAAAAATGCGTCTTGGCTTCTTGAAGTCGAACAAGTGAATAATCACCGGAATGGCCAATGCCACCAGACCAAATAAAACAAACGGATATAAAAATTGCATGCTGCTAAGGCTAAAACGGTGTACGATAGAGATGGCAAAAATAACGATTTCATCAACACCCGAATACAGCTTGTTAACAGAAAAGCATCAACACGCTTTTAACTTTTGCTAAAAAAAAGAGTCATACCTGTAGAATTTTGGTTGTGATTTGAATTATATTTGTACTTTTGATGAGACTAACCGCATTGTTATTTTGGTATTTACAAGACCGCACATCTAAGAAGAAAACAAAAGAGACCCCACCATTATGAAGCATCAGTTAACAGCAATCACCACGGTTTTTCTGCTCAGTTTATTTCTCTACGCCTACTCCACTGAGCAGGAGGTTTTGTACAAGGAGCAGGATGGCGTAAGGATTACATACACAAAGCAGCAGCGAGCACACACACAGGAACAGGTGATGGAGTATCTCGTGTTAAAGATTGAGAACAGGAATACGCATGGTGTTACCATTACATGGAAGCTTGACCTGTGGTACAATGATCTTTGCAGGACGTGTGACCAACCCTCTCCAACCGGTTATGAATTCACCAAGACGCTTCAGCCGGGTGAGGTACTGGAAGGCAACGTTCAAGAAGATGATTTGATGCTTCGGATTTGGTATAGAAGTGTAAAGCCCACATCGGATGTTGTGTTAACGCGCTTTGAGTTCACCAACTTAGAGGTGCAGCAGAACTGAGTGCATTGACTCTGAGGGAACTTACGAACGATTAAGGGAGGTATTGTATTATGAGAAGACGAACAGCGAAGGTTTTACTAGCGTTTTGTTTGAGTATGGTCATGCACATGGCAAGTGCTCAGCTCTCTGTAACGCCCGGTCTCTCTGCCCAACAAATGGTCGACATACTGGTTGGCAGTGGTGTGGTGGTTTCGAATGTGAACTATATAGGAGCGCCCATTGCTTCGGGGTCATTTAATAATGGTGGCACCACCAACATTGGCCTTCAAAGTGGCATCATTTTAACCAGTGGGGACATCAATCTGGTTCCCGGACCAAATACCTCAACCAGTGCCGGAGTGAACAACAATCTGCCGGGAGACCCCCACCTCAATGCACTGATTCCCGGCTTTAACACCTTTGACGCTTCCGTTCTAACCTTCGAGTTTGTCCCGTTGAGTGACACAGTGAAGTTTCGCTACGTGTTTGGCTCAGAAGAGTACCCTCAGTTTGTCAACTCCAGCTTTAATGATGTGTTTGGGTTTTTTATCTCCGGGCCCAACCCACTGGGTGGCACATACAATTTTCATAACATAGCCCACATACCGGGCACCACTACGCCGGTATCCATCAACAACGTGAACAACGGAACCACCAATACAGGTCCTTGTGTAAACTGTCAGTACTATATAGACAACACCAACGGTGCCACCATTGAGTACGATGGCTTCACCACAGTGCTCACAGCATGGGCACTGGTCACCCCCTGTGTCCCTTACCAGTTTAAAATAGCCATTGCTGATGCCGGTGACGGTATCCTCGACTCGGGTGTTTTCCTCGAAGAGAACAGCTTCTCAACCGATGCATTGGAGATATCCACCGATTACTCTATCCCCGGAGCGGGAGACTTTGCCATTGAAGGGTGTAATGATGCCATCATCAATTTCAAAATCAACCAGTTCGCTACTGATACCGTCTGGATTTATATCGATACAATTTATGGTACCGCCACAAACGGCGTTGATTTTCCTCTCATTCCAAACAAAGTGTATATACCACCCGGACAAAACAACACCAACATCGTGATCGCACCTTATGTCGACTACATCCAGGAAGGGGTAGAGTATATCACCCTGGTGATTCCCACCTCTCCTTGTACCATTGATACCATTACGGTGTATATTCTCGATTATGATCCCATGGAGCTGGACATGATGAACGACACGCTGGTGTGTGAAGCATCAATCCCGTTATCGGTCACACCCACCCTTGGGGCACCTCCCTACAGTTACACCTGGTCCCCTGCTGCAACACTGAACAATCCCAATGACGCCAACCCCATTGCTTCACCTACGGTAACCACCACCTATACCGTGACCGTTGACGACACCACGGCATGCCCTCCGGTGACCGATACTGTGGTCATCACAGTGAGCCCTTTGCCATCGGTGAGCTTTATGCCCAATCCGGTGCTGGGGTGTGAACCGCTAGAGGTCTCCTTTTCCGACTTCTCTGCACCCAACATCGTGGCATGGAACTGGTCCTTCGGCGACGGAAACAATTCAAGCATCCAAAGCCCTACCCACACCTACCCGGCAGGAACCTATTCCGTTACACTGGAGGTAACCACAGCAGAAGGGTGTAAAGGCTCGTTTGCGATGAACAATATTATACAATCGTTTCCACAACCCGGTGCCTTTTTTGATCCGATACCGGCCGTAACCACCATAGACAATCCTACCATACAGTTTAATGACTTGTCAACACATCCCGGTACCTGGTTGTGGGACTTCGGAGATCCCGGTTCCGGAGCCCTCAATACATCAACATCTCAACACCCGTCACACTCATACAGCGATGAAGGGGAGTATACCGTATGCCTGACCGTTACATCGCCCAATGGGTGCATCGATTCGGTGTGCAGAAAGGTGATGATTGTTATTGATGAGATAGAGATCCCCAACGTGATTACTCCGAACGGAGATGGCTTCAACGACTATTTCACCATAAAAAACATCGAGAAGTTGCGCAGTTCAAGGCTTGTAATTTACAATCGATGGGGGCAAAAAGTCTATGAGGCAGAGCCTTATAACAACACATGGGATGCAGCGGGGCACGCCGACGGAGTTTACTTCTGGGTACTGGAATACAGCACCTTCTTCCGGGATGCCATAGAGCACGGAACCGTTACGGTGCTGCGAAGCCGATAAGCACTACACCTCTACCTCTACCCTTAGATTCTCTATGATAAATTGCTGCCTGTCAGGCGTATTCTTCCCCATATAAAACTCCAACAGCTCTCTGTTCGATAACTCTTTGTGATGAATGACCGGATCGAGACGCATATTGGGACCAATGAAGTGCTTGAACTCATCAGGCGAGATCTCTCCCAGCCCCTTGAAGCGTGTAATCTCAGGGTTGGATCCCAACTCCGCCATGGCATGAACCCTCTCATCCTCTGAATAACAGTAGTTGGTTTTCTTCCTGTTTCGTACTCGATAGAGTGGGGTTTGCAAAATGTAGAGATGCCCCCCCTTGATCAGGTCAGGGAAAAACTGAAGAAAAAAGGTGAGCAGCAACAGCCTGATGTGCATCCCATCTACGTCTGCATCAGTGGCAATCACAATGTTGTTATAACGCAGGTTCGCTATGTCCTCTTCGATGTTCAAAGCGGTTTGCAACAGGTTGAACTCTTCGTTCTCGTAAACAATCTTCTTGGTCAGGCCAAAACAGTTCAAGGGCTTTCCCTTTAGGCTGAAGACTGCCTGGGTGTTCACATCCCTTGATTTTGTGATGGAACCACTGGCAGAATCCCCCTCTGTAATGAAGAGTGTAGACTCCAGGCGGCGCTCATGTGTGGAGTTGTAATGCACACGACAGTCGCGGAGCTTTTTGTTGTGCAAGCTTGCTTTGCGTGCACTCTCTCTGGCCAGCTTCTTAATGCCTGCAAGCTCTTTCCTTTCCCGCTCCGACTGCAATATCTTTTTCAGCAAAGCCTCAGAAACATCCTGATGAATATGCAGGTAATTGTCGAGATTCCGTTTGACGATATCCAGAATATAGTTTCTGATGGTCTGCCCACCCGGTTCAATGTGCGTGCTTCCCAACTTGGTTTTTGTCTGTGACTCAAAAACAGGCTCCTGCACCTTGATGCTGATGGCTGCAATCATGCCGGATCGAATGTCACCGGGATCAAAGTCTTTCTTGTAGAACTCCCTCACCGTTTTCACTACAGCCTCTCTGAAAGCGGCCAGATGCGTGCCACCCTGTGTAGTATGCTGACCATTGACAAAAGAGTAGTACTCTTCGCCATATTGCTTTTCACTGTGCGTCAACGCCAACTCAAAATCGTTCTCCTCAAGGTGAATAATCGGATACAAGACACCGTTCCCGTTGATATTGGCACTCAATAAATCAAGCAAACCATTCTGACTATATAATCTGTTGCCATTGAACCAGATGCTCAGCCCCCGATTGAGGTATGCGTAGTTCCACAACATCTTCTCTATGTATTCATAGATGAAATGGTAGTTGCCAAACAACTCACCGTCAGGCTTGAAAGAGACCAACGTACCACGCTGATCATCGCTGGTGCGCTCTTTGTCCTCCTGCAGCAGTATACCCTGGTTGTACTCCACAACCTTGGTTCTTCCGTCACGTACAGACTGAACTTTGAAATAGGCCGACAAGGCGTTCACCGCCTTGGTACCCACTCCGTTCAAGCCAACCGACTTTTTAAACACAGCAGAGTCATACTTGGCTCCGGTGTTGATTTTTGACACACAATCAACCACCTTTCCCAAAGGGATGCCACGACCATAGTCGCGCACTGTAACCATCTTGTCACGAACCGTTACTTCGATCTTCCTGCCAAATCCCATCACATATTCATCGATGGCATTGTCAATCACCTCTTTGATGAGCACATAGATTCCATCATCACGACTGGAACCATCACCCAGCTTCCCGATATACATACCGGGACGAAGCCGAATATGATCCTTCCAATCCAATGACCGGATGCTATCCTCAGTATATTTTGCTTCTACTTCACTCATTCTATGCAGCCCTTAAGATTTCTGCAAAAATAACTGAATTTGCTGAGTTGCAAAGCACAGCCAGCCACGATTTATCAACAGTTCCGGACTTACAACTTATGCGCAATAACAGCACCCTTCATTCATTAACAACCCTTTAGCGCATATTGCTCGTAGAAGAAGCAGTATTTATTATTGATTCTGCTACTGCTTTCCCAATCCTGCAACCTGTTGGCTTAAAAACGCCAGTAGCAGTCTGTTGAAATAATATGGATGGGTTTCCATCGGGCAGTGAGCGGCTTGGGGGATCACAACGATCTGACCGTCAGGAATCTTTTCTGCGGTCTCTTTAAAAGCCTCAAAACGGAGCCAAGTGTCGTTCTCACCCCAAATGACCAATGTCGGGAGTGTTAAGTCGCCAACAGACAATGAGGCATTCTCTTTTGACACAGAGGGGGAGTTGATAATGGCCCTTGACGTCCCTCTCAATTTAAGAGGTGTCAGGTAGCCAGTCACTTCAGCGGGGCTTGGTTTTCTTCCGTATGCTGATGCAAGGAACCTTCTCACCATCCATCTGTTCAGTAGTGCCGGGCGGGCGAACCATAGAGCAAGCTCCCTTCGCACCGCGCCCCTCACCGCCCAGGGAGCCTTGTATTCACCCGGTGTAATGGATGAGAAGATGGCACCGTTTACAATGGTAAGGCTTAACAACTGCTCCAGGTACATGATCCCCATGCTTTGCACCATGCCACCACCCATCGAATGGCCCACAAGGTGCCATTTCCGTTCAGGCCATTGTTGCACAAGCAACCGTTGTAACAACCGTGCACGATATGTAAATGACTGATTCAGCAAGGGATCTTTATCGCTGTACCCAAAGGGAGGCACATCAACTGCTACCACGTGGAACCCATGAGCAACCAGCGTGTCAGCGACATACCTCCATGAAAAGGTTGACCCGGCAAAACCATGCACCAGCAATACCGAACCCCTGGTGTCATCACCAAACTCACCAAACTCACGATAGTGGATTTGCACTGAGTCAACCATGACCAAGCGACTCCCGGGATACGGAAGGCTTTCATCCGAAGCAGATACCAACGAAAGAGACCAGACAAAGAGCAATAAAATCATCGTGCCACGTACAACAGGATGGAGAGGTTGTAGTAGACCGCCATTGCCAACCATCAGCCGGTTTTCTCCGGGTGCCACTCCTGCTCGTGATGCATAAAAACGGCCCCGTGATTCAACAGATAAGCTATTCTGCTGCGTGTAAATCAATTTTGAAATCATATTTAAACGCTCCTTCTCCCGGAATTTCAAAAGTGATGTTTTGCAGAAACTTCACCGTTTGCTGCATTTCGGGATACATCAATTGGTCATTTCGGATAAAATCAACTATTTCTCTGTATTGAAGAAGAAATTGTTCGAGGTATGGTGACGACTTAGCAGGTCTTCTGAATTCGATGGCCTGGGCCGCATTGAACAGTTCAATGGCAAGAATCATTTCAAGATTTTTCACAGAGCGATACGCTTTGGTTGCCGCATTGGCACCCATGCTTACATGGTCTTCCTGCCCCTGGCACGACTCAATAGAGTCGACAGAGGCGGGAGTGGCCAGCTGTTTGTTCTGGCTCACAATACCTGCGGCAGTGTATTGAGGTATCATAAAACCTGAATTCAGCCCGGGATTGGCCACCAGGAATGGGGGTAAACCCCTCTTCCCTGACACAAGCTGATATACCCTCCGCTCTGAGATATTCCCGAGTTCAGCAACAGCAATACTAAGGTTGTCGAGCGCAAAAGCCAAAGGCTGTCCGTGGAAGTTACCCGCTGATATGATCAGGTCCTCATCGGGAAATATAGTGGGGTTGTCAGTGACTGAGTTGATCTCTTTCGCGAAAACATACGCCACATAATTTACCGAGTCTTTGCATGCGCCATGCACCTGAGGGATACACCTGAATGAGTAAGGATCCTGTACATGCTGCTTGGGTCTGTTCATCATTTCACTCCCCTCAAGAATGGTCAGTATTCTGCGTGCAGTCATAATCTGCCCTTTGTGGGGTCTGATCTCCTGGATCAAAGGGTGAAAAGGCTCGCTCCTTCCGTCAAAGGCATCAAGCGAAAGAGCTCCGATCACATCCGATAGCTTCGACAGCTTAAAAACACGAAGGCACAAATACACTCCGTATGCACTCATAAACTGGGTGCCGTTTAACAGAGCCAGCCCCTCTTTGGATTGCAATCTTATGGGTTTCCATCCCAACCGTTGATACAAATCTGATGACTGCATCTTTTCGCCATTGTAATAGACCTCGCCAAGCCCCAGCAGAGGGAGCGAAAGGTGTGCCAATGGAGCAAGGTCCCCAGAGGCACCCAGGCTACCCAACTGATATACCACTGGCAACACATTGTGGTTGTACATCTCCACAAGCCGCTCTACGGTCTCTAACTGAACCCCGGAATGGCCGTATGCCAGCGACTGGATTTTGAGCAGCAACATGATTTTCACAATGATGGGCGGCACCTCCTCCCCCATCCCGCAAGCGTGTGATTTAACAAGGTTCTCCTGGAGTGTTGTTAACTCATCCATAGAGATCACCGTATCACACAAACTGCCAAACCCCGTGGTAACACCGTATACAGGCTCTGTCTGTTTTGCAATTTTTTGGTCCAGGTATTGTCTGCATTTGACAATTCTATCCTTTACATCATCAGAGAGCTGAAGGCGTAACTTCTTGTTCAAAATCCTTGCAACATCCTCAAATACAATCTCTTCAACAGTAATAAAATGAATATCTCTTGTCATTAGGATCAATTTTGGCGCAAAGGTAAGCATATCGGGTTAATTGTTATCTTTGCGCAATGGAAGAGATGATACTGATTGTTGATTTCGGGTCGCAATACACTCAGCTTATTGCACGCAGGGTAAGGGAGTTAAACGTTTATTGCGAGATACACCCTTACAACCAGATGCCGGAAGCGGCAGCAAACATCAAAGGGGTTATTTTGTCGGGCAGTCCGTTCAGTGTGCGTGACGCTGAGTCACCGATACCTGACACGGAGGCTTATCGGGGCAGTGTTCCCGTTCTTGGTGTGTGTTACGGGGCACAGTGGCTGGCTCATGCCAATGGTGGTATTGTTAAAGCAAGTGATACCCGCGAGTATGGCAGGGCAAGGCTCTCATACATCGAAGGGGGTGACCCGCTCGTACAAGGGATGACCCACAACACCCAGGTGTGGATGTCACATGGAGATACCATCAAGACACTGCCTGACGGTTTCGACGTGATCGCCTCAACCCATGATGTGGAAATAGCCGGCTACCGCATAACTGGTGAACCCACATGGGGAATACAGTTCCATCCCGAGGTGTACCATTCAACAGAAGGGATGAAACTGCTGGAAAATTTTGTTGCAGGAATCTGTGGTTGCCACCAAACGTGGACACCCGCTTCGTTCGTTGACTCAACAGTGCAGGAACTAAAAGAGACTTTGGGCAACGACAAGGTGGTTCTGGGACTATCCGGTGGCGTCGACTCTACAGTAGCCGCCGTGCTGCTTCACCGTGCCATCGGAGACAGACTCTATTGCATTTTTGTCAACAACGGTTTGCTTAGAAAAAATGAATTCCCTGAGGTGCTCGATTCCTACCGGGAGATGGGTCTCAATATTACCGGCGTGGATGCCTGCGAAGACTTTTACGCTGCATTGAAAGGGATCACTGAACCCGAAGAGAAACGTAAGGCCATCGGAAAAACCTTTATCGAAGTATTTGACCGGGAAGCACATCGCATCCGTGATGTGAAATGGCTGGGGCAAGGCACCATCTATCCTGATGTGATTGAATCAATCTCTGTGAAAGGTCCTTCAGCAACCATCAAATCACACCACAACGTGGGAGGTCTTCCCGACTTTATGAAGCTCAAGGTGATTGAACCTTTGAAGTCGCTCTTTAAAGACGAAGTGCGTCGTGTAGGCAAAGCACTGAACATTGATCCCTTGATCCTTGGCAGACACCCATTCCCCGGTCCGGGTCTGGGCATCAGAATCCTTGGTGAGATCACTCCGCAGAAAGTAGCCATCCTTCAAGAGGTGGATCATATCTATATCAATGCACTAAAAAGAGAAAACAAATACCACGAGGTTTGGCAGGCGGCAGCCATTCTGTTGCCTGTTCAGTCTGTTGGGGTAATGGGTGACGAAAGAACCTACGAGAGTGTGGTGGCCCTGAGAGCTGTTACGTCAACCGATGGCATGACGGCCGACTGGTGTCATCTCCCCTACGAATTCCTCGCATCACTCTCCAATGAAATCATCAACAAGGTGAAAGGGGTGAACAGGGTGGTGTATGATATCAGCTCAAAACCACCTGCAACCATTGAATGGGAATGACCTGCCCCCTGAGTGCTTTAAAACATAGGCGGTGAAACAACGGAATAAGACATGGAACGAACGAAAACATTATTGATTCTGGCATTGCTGTGCTTCATCACAACACTCAGTGCCCAACCTGTTACGGTTACCCGTTCAGAGGTGAAGGTCACCGAATCGGGTCAAACATTTTACCTCCATACAGTAGGTGCCGGGCAAACGTTGTTTTCCATAGCACGCGCATATGGTGTAGACCAGGCGGAGATTGTAAAGCACAACCCGGGTGCTGATGTGCAGCTGCATGCAGGTCAAACCCTTAAAATACCGGATACCTCGGCGCCCGCTGAACAAGCCACACCACCGGCAGCTGACCCTCCTACCATAACTCCAACATCGGGAGTACATGTTGTAGGCTCAGGCGAAACACTCTTTGGAATCTCCAGACGGTACAACGTTTCGGTTGCCGAAATCATGGCCGCCAATCCACACATAACCCAGTTCGACAACCTGCGCATTGGCGAAGAGATACACATCCCTGAGCCAAAAAAAGAGCCTGAGGTAGTGACCATACAGGTGAAGTGGGTCGATTCTGTTGTGTACCATCAGGTGCAAAGGGGTGAGTCTGTGTTCGGAATCAGCAGACAGTACAACATACCCCAGGACAGTCTGATCAAATGGAATCCGAAGATTCAGGCGGATGGGCTGCGACGCGGGCAATCACTCCGCATTGTCTACCGAATCGAGGTTGAAGAAACACTTTCTCCTGAGGAAGCTGCTGACTTTATCGCTGCTGATGTGGTCACCAAAACCGATACGATCCTCCACCAAATTCAAGAGCAGGAGACACTGTTCGGGTTGGCACGGAGGTATAACACCACGACAGAGAAGATCCTGGAGCTGAATCCAGAGCTGAAAGATGGCCTCAAAAAAGGTCACTTTATTTATATCCCGGTTACACGCACCATTGAAACAGAAAGGGTTACCAGAACAATAGTGCCCTCTAAAGGG
>SKPS01000244.1 GCA_007119395.1 Lentimicrobiaceae bacterium | reverse complement strand
CCTTCAGCAGTAACCCACAACAAACGGTTTACATACTTCCCCACCTCCTCTATCATCAACGTGCCAACAACAACACATTGGTATGCAACAGCCATCTGCTGCATCCACAAAACAGTCGGACCATCCATCGGCTCAGCCAACCGCTCCGGACGCATCGAAAAACCCGTGTTGAACACCTCCGGCAACAACAATACATCAAAATCCTGTTCAACACCCTTCAACAAATCCTCAAACATCAACATATTACCACGTTTGTCCTCCCAGAGCAAAGGTGATTGTAAGCACACCAATCGCAAATCTTCCATCATCATTTCTTCTTTCAGTTTCTCAATGTGTCAATATCTGTCAAAAGTAAAGATAATCTCCCAAAAGAACATCTAAGAGAAATGATTTTGTTTTCGGAATACTCTTTTCTATATTTGACCTGACAAAAAACAGCCATAATATGACGCCAGAAATCAAGTTAAAAACAGTTGCCGATGCCAATTTCAAAGGGCGCAAGGTGCTTATTCGTGTTGACTTCAATGTGCCGTTAAACCACAACAATCAGGTTACAGACATCACCCGTATCAGGGAGTCATTGCCTACCATCAGGAAGGTTCTTGATGATGGTGCTGCTGTGATCCTGATGTCGCACCTGGGTCGTCCTTCCGGAGGTTTTGAAGCCGATTATTCACTTACTCCGGTGGTGCCGATCCTTTCAAAGATGCTCAACAGCAATATTATTTTCAACAGGGATCTTTTTGGTCCCAAGACGGTTGAAGTAGCGGGGGAGTTGCAGCCCGGCCAGGTGATGTTACTTGAGAACCTCAGGTTTTATCCTGAAGAGATGGCAGGTGACGAAGGGTTTGCCAAGAACCTGGCTTCACTTGCCGACACCTATGTAAACGATGCTTTTGGCACCTCTCACCGTCCGCATGCATCGGTTTACACTGTGGCCAAATACTTCGACAAGGAGAAATATTTTGGCTTGCTCCTTGCCAACGAGATCCGTAACCTTGACAACATCCTCAACTCACCGGCTTCCCCTTTCACAGCCATTATTGGCGGGGCCAAGGTGTCAACCAAGATAGAAATCATCAGAAACCTTCTCAACAAGGTTGACAACATGATCATTGGTGGTGGCATGGCTTTCACCTTCATCAAAGCCCTTGATGGCAAGGTGGGTGATTCATTGATTGAGGAGGACCGGATAGAGCTTGCGAAGAACCTGGTGCGTGAGATGATGTTGAAGGGTGTGAATCTCTATTTGCCAACAGACTCAGTGATCACTGATGCTTTTTCGAATGATGGGAACATCAGGGAGGTATCATCCTACAGTATACCTGACGACTGGCAGGCGTTGGATATCGGGCGGAAGAGCCGACGTCGCTTTGCTGAGATCATCAATAGTTCTCATAAGATTCTGTGGAACGGTCCGATGGGTGTGTTTGAGATGGAGCGCTTTCAGCAGGGCACCAAGGCCATTGCCATTGCGGTGGCGAGTGCTACCATCAGTGGTGCCTTTTCTTCTGTTGGTGGTGGTGACTCTGTGGCGGCGATCAACGAGTACAACCTTGCTGACCAGGTTTCGTACGTGTCAACCGGTGGTGGTGCGATGTTAGAATACCTTGAAGGAAAGGAGCTTCCTGCCATTATGGCTCTTCTGGAGGAGTAAGCAATTCCCTGACGCTCTCCTGTTGTTTTCTGGCGTGTGGAATGACTGCAGGTGCCATGCCTGATACCGGTTCATAGAGCACCGATTTTTCCTGCCACTTCTCAGGCACCAGGCGCATACCCGGATCAAATTCGCTGTAGATAAAGAGCACCACACTGAGCACAAAAGCGGTTTTCAGGAAACCAAACAGCGCTCCGGCCAGGCAGTTTGGAAGCCCCAAAGCTGCCATCTTCACCATTCGGGTTGCCACTCGACCGGTCAGATGCATCAGTACGATCACACCAATAAAAGTGATGGCAAAGGAAGCGACCGAAATATAGCGGGTTTCGGAACCCACGGCTCGCTCCAGATAACCCCCCACAAACCAGGAAAACTGCGCCGCAATGTAAACACCCCCTACCAGCGCCAGCAACGCCGTAATCTCTCGGATAAAACCGGCACGAAACCCTTTGATACCGTACCATGCCAATGGGATAACCAACAATATGTCAAGAGGATTCAGCATCACCTGTAGGATTATCTGTTGGCTGAAAGTGCTGTAGGATCTCATTGGCGTAGATAAATCTGCGCACTTCTGCATTATCTGTTGCCAGTATGCTGTGCCGATCCCCTTCCCACCATAAGGCACCCTGGTGAATGAAACTGACCTTGTCGCCAATTCCCAACACAGAGTTCATGTCGTGGGTGTTCACAATGGTGGTCATATTGTACTCATGGGTAATTTCAGCAATCAGTTGATCAATCAGTATAGCGGTCCGGGGGTCGAGACCCGAATTGGGCTCATCACAAAAGAGGTACTTAGGGTTCACGGCAATGGCACGGGCAATGGCCACACGCTTTTTCATCCCCCCGCTGATCTCGGCCGGCAACCGCTTGTTGACCCCACGAAGGTTAACCCTTGAGAGACACTCCACCGCCCGCTTCACCCGTTGCCCATATGTCATGTTGGTGAGCATCTTCAAAGGAAACATCACATTCTCAATCACCGACATGGAGTCAAATAGGGCACTCCCCTGAAACAGCATGCCTAGCTCCTTTCTGACCTCCTTGCGGCTCGACAATGGCATCTGCGTAAAATTGCGGTTGTCAAAGAATACACTCCCCTCATCCGGCTCATACAAACCCACCAAACATTTCATCAGAACCGTCTTCCCGGAACCACTCTCTCCAATAATGAGGTTTGTTTTGCCTTTCTCAAACACAGTACTCACATCGTGTAACACCTGCTTGTCACCGAAAATCTTGCTGATATGTTCTGTATGAATCATGCCCAGAATAATTGTGTTAGAATAAGGTTGAACACAATGATCATCACGCAACTGTTCACCACTGCTTTGGTACTGGCACTGCCCACCTCAAGCGCTCCACCCGAAACATAATAGCCATAATATCCTGAAATACTAGTGATTATAAAAGCAAACACCACTGTTTTGGTGAGTGCGTAAATCACCTGCATGCTTTCAAACCATGATTGAATACCAAATACATAGTCGTGTGCCGAATACACACCGGTAAGGAATATGGCAGCCCATCCACCGAAAATACCTACGAACATAGAGAGAATAATCAACAGTGGATTGGCCAGCATGGCAGCAATGACTTTGGGTAGGATAAGGTAGCTGGCTGAGTTAATTCCCATAATCTCCAGGGCATCTATTTGCTCTGTTACGCGCATGGTGCCAATCTCAGATGCGATTCTGCTTCCCACCTTTCCGGCCAGTATCAAAGCCATGATGGTTGGGCTGAATTCAAGGATGATACTTTGGGCTGTGATATATCCCACTGTATACCTGGGCAGCAAAGGGCTGTCAACATTGAAGGCGATCTGAATGGCCACCACGGCACCCATAAATACCGAGATGATAAAAACGATCCATACAGACCGAACACCCAGTTCCACAAATTCATCCAACACCTGATTCCAGAAAATCTTCCGCTTGGGTGTTCGTTGCAACACCTTGCCCATCAGCAACAAATATTCGCCTAGATGGCCCGGAAACTTCATGCCGAAACGTTTTTACAAACATACGGATTTTTGTCCAACCAACGTATGACATCGAAAAAAATGGCAATCTCTGTTCTTGTTGTTCATCACTCATGTTAAACAGGCTTCACAGCATGCGGTGCACCACCTCTTCAGAGCAATATCTATTGAGGGTTGCTTACGGGCAGAAGGGGCACAATAAGAAACCGATAACGGAAATACGTCACGCCTTCATTTGACGCAACCTTGGTGTATGAATCACTTGGCGGGGAAGAACATCAGGGATCGACAACTTGTCCTGTGACGAACAGTTCATAGGTGCCAACATCCATCAGCACCGTGATCTTTTTGTTGAAGCGGCCACGGCTGTCGCCTTTGAAGTTGGTTTTGATGGTGCCTTCCCGTCCGGGCAATATGGGCATTTGGTCGAACTCAGGAACAGTGCATCCACATGACGGTACCACCCGCGTGATCACTACCGGGTGCCCACTCACATTGGTGAAGCGAAACTCGGTCTCTACCGTTCTGTTGAACAACACAGCACCAAAGT
The DNA here is from genome assembly GCA_007119395.1 of Lentimicrobiaceae bacterium. Taxonomy (GTDB): domain Bacteria; phylum Bacteroidota; class Bacteroidia; order Bacteroidales; family SKPS01; genus SKPS01. The sequence continues at coordinate 600 of SKPS01000244.1, read as the reverse complement.
CGTGCGTGGTTTTGTGCCAACGTATCAAACCGTCATCATTGCTCCGGATGGTATTGGGCATAAAAGAGGAGGTTGTAATGGCTGCGGCCACGATGCACAACATAAAAAGCAAGCGGGTCTTTGTCATAGGATTCTATTGTTTCTGTGTAATCTTCTTCATTCACTCTGATGCATATAACAGTATCGTGCAGGAATTTGTTGTTTTGCCAGCGAAAATAACAGCAAACGGCGTGCGAATCTTTCAAATGGAGGTAAAAAGATGTAAAGGAAATGTAAAAGTGTGCTGCCGGCATGTATTGGTATCACCTCAGCGCTACATCAAGGGGCAAAAAATGTGTACTTTTACACCCTATGAAAAGTCATGGTATCAGGCTCCTCATTGTTTTCGGGATCATAACATTGGTGGGCATCATCACCTTTCAGGTCTATTGGGTCAGAAAGACGTATGATATACGTGAGAGCCATTTTAACCAGGCGATCAGTATCGCGTTGTTTGATGTGGCTGTGAAGATTGCCAAATTCAACGAGACGGCACTACAGGTTCCCACACCTGTACATCAGTATTCATCCAATTACTTTGTGGTTGAGGTGAATGACATG
>SKPS01000066.1 GCA_007119395.1 Lentimicrobiaceae bacterium | reverse complement strand
GTCAAATTGAAAAAGGCGAGGAAATGGAATGGTTGATAGAAGACAAGGACACCTATGTGTTAAGACGAAAAACAAAATCTAAATCATTGATCTCTAAGAAGAAAAGAGGTTAAGTTGACGCATATGCCTTTTCAGGGGTTCTTATTTGGTTCCGATGCCTGACGGCATCGGAATGTCGCCAAGCCGCTTCCGCGGAGCCAAAACCCCAATATCATGTCCCTACGGGACATTGGGTTTATGCGTGGGCTCCGTTTCTACCAATATCTTGTCCCTACGGGACATAGCATGGTTTGCGGGTGATCTCCTCATTCCCACATTCCCACATCCCCAAATTCCCACATCTCCACATCCCCACATCCCCACATCCTCACATCCCCACATCCCCACATCCTCACATCCTCACATCCTCACATCCTCACATCCTCACATTCTCACATCCTCACCACCCTTCCCACATGCGTAGCTCCCTCTTTTGTTACCAGCTGAAGGATATATACCCCGGGCGGAAGATCATGGGTTTGCAAGGTGTAGTGTTCGGTGTGCAGGAACTCCGGGATGCGGGATTGGTACAGCATGCGTCCTTGCATGTCGTAGAGCGTGGCGGTGGCACCGGCCGGACCATTGGGCAGCACGATGTTGAGCTCATGGCTGAACGGATTGGGATAAAGTGTCATATCTCCATGCTGCCGGGCAGAAAGCTCTTCGATGCCAACCAAATGACATCCCGGTGTATCACACCCCAGACTGTCCATTTTCACCAGCCAAGGTCTGGAAGGCGCATTGGGGTAGTAAAAACCTACGGCCAGAAAACCACCATCAGCAGTGGAAATCATGTGCTCGAACTGGCAACCATGTTGAAATGGACCATATCCATAATATCGTGCCCACAAGCTGTCTCCATCAGGTGAGAGCTTTAGCATTACACCTTTGTGTTCAGATTTTCCCGACACAGCGGGATCATATACCACGGAAGTGCCGCCAATCACGATTGAAGCATCTGGTAAGGTATGCATTGATGCCGTCTGATGTAAACTAATACATTTGAAGTTACGATACAGATAATAGTTCTTTTCCCAAACTTTGGAGGATTGGATATAGTTCACTTTTGCAACCGTAACAGCACTCCAATTCCAGGTAAGATCGTACCAGAATCCTGAAACCACAACTATATTGCTGTCGTCCTGAATGGCCAGATCAGTTGGAAAGCTTGGATTTGTGTTGCTGTTGATTTTCACACTCCACTGAATACTGCCTAATGGACCTGTTTTAATCAAACTCATTTGCCCATTGTAGTAAGCAGGGAAGAAATACCCCGAATCCGGAGATGTTATTACAGATGAGATTCGTTGTATGCTATTGTACTTACTAATCCACTCCATCACTCCCAGACTGTCGGTTTTGAGCAGATAGCTGCGCGTGTTTCCTTGTATGCAATCTTTTGAGTAGTTTCCGGCAATGATAAAGCCTCCATCCCATGTCTGGCGAATAGCTGTAATAATGTTGAAAACCCTGGCGCCTGGCAGATATATACAATGTGTATCCGGGTGAGTAAAAGTGCGTGTCCATAAAGTGTCAAGGTTTTGATTGAGATTTTTCAGGTAGCCGTAGTCATGGTAATCTACACCTATTCTGCTTGTTGAAACAATAAAATTTCCAGATGTAGTTCTAATAGCTGAATTGCCCGGGAAAACCATGGAGTGCTTATATGATCCGGGAAACATTGATGAATCAACCACTTCGCCATTAGTGTTTGCAAGTAAAAAAATAGTGTGTTGGTTGTTTTGTCCTGGAGCGATATTGTCAATAACTAGTAGATAGCCGGAGTCAGCTTCAACAACAGTGCTAATCGTGCTTATTCCGGGTATGGAGCTGAGGATTTTGTTGAAATAAACGGGTGATTGTCCAAACACATTGGAAAGCATTTGAACGATGAAAAAAACACCTAATATTGTTCTCATGATAATAGTAAATAATGCAGTCCTTCCCGAAACCCGGGAAGGACTGCGTAGGGTTTTACTTAACAATTACCAGTTTTTCTGCTTTCAACATACTTTTGTTATTGAGCAGAATCACAGTATAAACTCCTTTGTTTAGGGATCCTGTATCGATCATATGCTCAAAAGCATTTTTCGGTAAAGGGTGCTGCAGAACCATTCTGCCTGAAGCATCTTTCACTTGCAATGAAAGAGAGTTCCGTAAGGCGTCAGGCACCTTGTAATACACGGTAAAATAGTCTCTTGCAGGATTCGGATAGAGTCTCAGCACAATGGTCTCTTTTGCAACAGATTTTTGAGGTCTCGCTTTCCGCATCTGATAGTTTACAGGGTCCAGTATGGGTTCATAATACTCAAAAGAAGGATCGTTCCAAAGAAGAATGGCGATGGCGAGCGCATTACGGATTGGTCCTTCGGTTTCGAGCATCAGCAGCAGCGGTTCAATTTGTTCTCCTGAAAGATCACCGGGTTGAAGATCGTTTTCGCGTATCATAGAAAGGAGGCTGAACATCTCGGTCATAAATCCGTATTCAATGTTTTCGCGCTCACACAGTTCGAATTGCGATGGGATCTCATCCAATACGGTTTGCATGGTACTAAAGTCTCCTGAGCGCAGGCAATGGAGAGCGTAGGCGTAACGATCTTCAAGGCCAGGCAGTCTGGAGAGGAACTGGGTGATGCTGTCGGCAGCCCACAGGTTCACTGTATCGGCATAGTAGAGGCGAATTATCTCGTTTCCAACGGTACGCACCAGATGGTAGTCGGCGGCGGCATTGCCTTCCAACTCATCGAGGGGCGAATAGGTATCACTCTCGTCCATAATCTCTTCAATGTACTGCTCGGGCATGGGCGGATTGCGATCATACAATGCGCCGAGTACCGCATCGTTGCGAGAGGCATGCGGATTGGCCACACACACCAGCTTCACCATCAGGTTGGTAAACGACGGGTTTTCTATCATGGCAATCAGGGCATCGACTGCTACATAGGGAGAGATGCTCATCAGCTCGTTGTATTGCTGGTAAGCTTCCCAGGGAAGCACCAGCTCCAGCTCTTGCTCCAGATTTTCGATGCCGCCGTTTTTCCAGATATTGAGTGTCAGATTCGAGGAATTATACGCCACCTGGGCGGATGCCAGTGCAGCATACCCCTGACTCAGGTTGTGGATGGAGCCGTACTTGAGTTGGCATTGATTTTCATCACTATTGCGTATGTTCAAGGTGATATTCGAATAAACATACGGTTCCATCCTTCCATTGGTGCTGTTTGGGTCGTAGGCATAGGCCAGGTGATCCGCATCGTGGTTGCTGAAGTCGTGGTCGTCGGTTGCGGGGTTGCGCAAAAGGTTGCCGGGGGAGAAAAGGTTGCCGGCAGGCAAATATAGGTTATTCGGATCTGATGGGTTCGAAATCTTTTGCGCCGGGTGAATGCCGATATCTTTCGGATGAACAGCTCCCTCTGCTTTTCCTGCCACAATGACATCTTTGCCAGTGTTATTGAATTCATTGCAAAAGAGACAAAGTCCAACATAACCTACTGATGGGATATAGCCTCTGTTTCTGTTTTGCGGTTGAATTCCAACAAACAACCCTTCAAAGGTATTTCGATAGATCTCATTGCTCTTAGCGCCGGTATGATTTACCACAATTCCCAGGGGTATATTGGATGGATGGTTGTTTTGAAAGTGATTTCCTTCAACCGTAAACCCATCTCCTTCATTGAGATATAGGCCATAAGGAAACTGAATAGGAGATTGGAAATTGAACTGGACAATTTCGAGATTATTATCGGTCACCGTGGCATGCTCGCTGTTAAGCAGATAGATACCGAGGTAATTGTTTATCAGCGAGCATTTTTGTATGCTAAGGCCTTGTGGACTGTTGGCGTACACTGCCCTGTAGTTGTTGGTGAAGTCAGCCTCTTTGATCCAGCTGGGGTTGCTCTGCTGGGTGGGAGGCTGGGAGAGGTAAACTGCATGGTAGAGGTTGGTGAAGCTGTTGCGGAGATATCCGCTGCAAGGGTAGGTTTGGGTGGTGCAAAGCGGCGAGATCACCAGAGAGGAGTTGTGTGCCGCGATACCGGTTCCGTTTATGGCCGGAAAGGGCACGCCGGGAATGGGGGTTTCGTCGTTGAGGAACGTGCACCCTTGTACCCTCAGATGAAAAATGCCGTCAATATCCACATGTGTTGGTGACGTGACACCTTTTAGCAGGTAGTCATCATCAGTTACAAAGGTACAGTTTCTGAAGAAACTTTGCTCCATGGAGGAGGCAAAATTTGAACCATTGTTCTTAAACGGATACATCTGCACAGCCGTTTGGCAGTTGCGGAAAGTAGCATCCACGGCGCGGATGATGCCGCCGGTACCGGGGATTGGGCCAACGTACGCACCAGGGGCAATGGTTGCAATGGCCATATCGGCATTTTCCAGCACAGCACCATTGCTGATATCAATCAATCCTTTACAGCTTACTGCTTGATTCTCGCCATAGTCGCCAAGAAGACGGATGCCTGACCAGAAGTTTGGTTGTTTGGTATAGTTTTGTTTGTAACTGTTTATCACATTCCCGTTTGCATCACGTGTTATCAGGTCTAACACTGCTGTAAATCCTTGTGTTCCGGAAATTCTGGATTCGGGCATGTTCATGATGAGTGCGGCCCCTTTCGAGACGATAATCTCCCCTTCCGGAGCCACTTGCACCTCAGATTTCAGCTCCAGGGATACGTTCTCGGCGATTTCAAGGTTGCTGACAATTATCGGATACGCTGGATCCTGTTGCCAAACGGTATTAGACTGT
>SKPS01000078.1 GCA_007119395.1 Lentimicrobiaceae bacterium | reverse complement strand
TGTCTGTTTACCAATACGTTGCTCTCATTCTCTTCTATTTGCTTACACCTGTCCTGATCATCCGGCTCACCCAAAAGGTGTCATTGGCGGGCAAGCTGGGTTCCATTCTGATTGCCTATTTGCTGGGGTTGATTGTAGGGAACATCCAGGTACTTCCTGAGGGGGTAACACCGCTGTTGAACCTGTTAACCACCCTCACGGTGCCATTGGCCATTCCGTTGCTGCTGTTCTCGCTGAATGTGAGGCGGTGGACACACCTGGCCGGGCGCACCGGCCTCTCGATGGTGTTGGCCCTCGTGGCACTGATCATCATGCTGGTGACCGGGCATCTGCTGCTGCGTGATCACATCGAAGCGTCGGGGCAGGTGGCCGGGATGCTGGTGGGTGTCTATTCAGGCGGAACCCCCAACCTGGCATCCATCGCAAAGGCCCTCAACGTGGATGAGACCACCTATGTGCTCACACATACCTACGATATGCTGCTGTGTGCCATCTACCTGCTGCTGCTCATCTCCATCGGAAAGCCCCTGCTGCGAAAATGGCTCCCACGGTTCACCGTCCCGGCGCAAACGGCTGAACCCAACGCAACACCCTTCACCACCGAAAACTATGCAGGCATCTTCAGGAAGAGAACTTTTCTCCCCTTGCTGGGGGGTGTAGGCATCGCCATCTTGATCTTCGCCATCGGTGGTGGCGCCTCCATGCTGGTGCCTGAACAGGCACAGATGCTCACTGTGATACTCACCATCACCACCCTCGGCATCGCAGCCTCACTCATCCCCACAGTGAACCGGATACCCCGCACCTTCGAAGCCGGAATGTACCTGATCCTCGTTTTCAGCCTCGTGGTGGCCTCCATGGCCGACCTGAGCAATATCAAAATCGACTCGCTCTACCTCCTGCTCTTCGTGGCAATCGCAGTTTATGGCACCCTCATCCTCCACATCATCCTGGCACGCCTCTTCCGCATCGATGCCGATACCCTCATGATCACCTCCGTGGCCATGGTGTTCTCTCCACCATTCGTCCCCATGATGGCCGGAGTGCTCAAAAACCACCACATCATCCTCAGCGGCCTCACCGTAGGGATCATCGGATACGCCATCGGAAACTACCTCGGCGTACTCCTCGCCATGCTGCTGGGAGGCTAACAGGGGATTGATAAGCATATCAAAACGGTTACAGATATTGAATGCAGGCCTGTTGATATGTTTTGATATCCATTCTTTATCCCATAAAGATCAGAAAAAGCGTAAATTTGCCATCCGTTTTATTGATTAATTTTAGGTAGACATACTGAATATTTACGATGCAGAAGATTACAAAACACCCGATACTGGACGTTCCTGCTCCGCAGCAGGTCAAGTTCACTTTCAATGGTCAGGATATTATAGGAGACAGAGGTTTCACCATTGCAGCCGCCTTGCATCAGGCTGGTTTTCCGGTTCACAGCCACAGCATCGACAACCGTGAGCGGAGCCTGGAGTGTGGCATTGGTAAATGTGGGGCGTGTGAGATGCTGGTTGACGGCCAGATCAAGCGGATCTGTATCACCCGTGTGGACGACGTTCAGATGGTGGCAGAGATCCCCAAAGAGCACACACCCCAGGCAAACCCTGTAAGAAATGATGTGCCCACACGCATTTTCCGCACACCGGTAGCCATCATTGGTGCCGGCCCGGCCGGACTGGCCACCCGTGAGATCCTGAACCAGCATGGTATTGACTCGATTGTCATCGACAACAACGATAAGATTGGCGGACAGTTTTTGATGCAGACCCACCAGTTTTTCTTCTTCGAGAAGGAGAAGGAGTTTGGTGGCATGCGTGGTTTTGACATAGCCAACACCCTGGCGGGTGAAGACCATACCGGCATCTTTCTCGACTCTACAGTATGGGATATTCTGGAAGGGGGAAGGATTGCGGTGAAGAACATCGTAACCGATGAGATCTACTATGTTGATGCGGAGCATCTGGTGGTTGCCACTGGTGCAGTGCCGTTTATGCCGGCTTTTGAGAACGATGACCTGCCGGGCGTTTACACCGCTGCGGTGGTACAGAAGATGATGAACAACGAGTTCACCTTGCTGGGCAAGAACATCTTAACCGTTGGTGCCGGAAACATTGGCTACCTCACCTCCTACCAACTGATGCAGGCGGGTGCCCGTGTGAAAGCTATTGTAGAGGCCCAACCGCATGAGGGGGGATTCCCTGTGCAGGCCAACCGTGTGCGCCGCCTGGGCATCCCCATTATGCTGTCGCATATTCTCGTGAAAGCGATTCCCAACAAAGACCACACAGGCATCATCGGTGCCGTTGTGGCTGAATGCGAAAACTTCAAACCGGTTCCCGGCACAGAAAAGATGATTGACGGGATTGATGCCATCAACATCTGTACAGGACTGGTTCCTGATGACCAGCTGCTGATCAAAGGCAATGAGATCTTTGGGCGGCGTTGTTACGGAGCGGGTGACGCCATCAGGATTGGTGAAGGGACCAGCGCCGTCTTGCGCGGCAAGCAGGTGGCCTACGAGATCATGCAGGAGATGGGTGTCCAGTACGACTATGACCATTACTTAGAGCTCTCTAAGGAGTATATCGATTCACAGCAACACCCGGTGCGGATCATTGAAGAGCCCTACCTGCCCGATGCAGAGCGGAAAGAGGGGAAACCCTTTGTAGTGATCGACTGTCTGTACGGCTTTGCCTGTAACCCCTGTGCTTTTGCCTGCCCACATGGTGCCATCACGAAGAGTTCGACCAGCACGGTGCCTCAGATCGATTTTGAGAAGTGTATCGGGTGCATGGATTGTGTGTATCAGTGCCCCGGACTTGCCATCTTCGGCTATGCTCCGAAGAAAGGGTGGTTCTTTCTTCCCGTTGAATATGAAGTGGTTGAGAAATCTGGTGTGTGGCTTGTTGACAACGAAGGGCGAAAGCTGGGCGAAGGCATCGTGGAGAAGGTGTTGAAAAAACCGAACAAAACAAACATAGCACGTGTGCGTGCAACGGGCAACTTAAGTGGTCCGGAAACCGATGTGCGTGGTTTCATTGTGAAAGGGGAATACCCCGAGCCGGTGGAACTGAAGGATGCCCCGGAGGTGGAGTCGAAGAGTTACATTTGTCACTGTGACGATGTACGTTTGGATGAGATTCTGGATGTGATGGGAGAGCGTCAGTTCATCAGTGTTGATGAGGTGAAGCACACCACCCGTTTGGGGATGGGAGCCTGTCGTGGCAAGCGATGCATCAAGCGATTAAACCAGGTGATCAGACCCCACGGCAAGACGATGGTGGGTGATGCAACTCCGCGCGGTCCTTTGTCGAACCAGCTGGCGATGGGTGAGCTTTACCCGAAGACTGTTGCCGACAAAATCATCACCAACACCCGTGGTGAGCGAGTGCCCCGCGTTGACGTAAAGGCGCTTGTTGCCGGCGGTGGCATTGGGGGCAGTGCGCTGTTCAGGTACCTGGCTGAGGCAGGTTACCAACCGGTGCTGGCCAACTATGGCAGAGGCGCCTCGTGGAGAAACATTGCCGGCGGGAGACCCACATTCAGTGTGCCTGAGCTGTCGGAAATAGCCAGAAAGAACCTGGAGATCTTTGTCGAACTGCAGAAAATGCGCAACATCGACTACAGACCCATCAAGTATGTCTCCTTCGCCCATGATCACGAGACGCGCAAAGCACTGGAGGCCTCCATGGCATGGTCTGATGCCACCCTCATTGAACCGGAAGATTTCAGAAAAACGATCTCCCCCTTCATCAACCCCAACATGGTGGATACCTACCAGGCAGCCCTGGTCACCAACGAGTGCTGGCAGGCCACCCCGGGCAGGGTGATCGACCTGATCAGATTAATCGGCATCAAGCATGGCGGACGGATCGAAGAGGATTGCAAAATCATCCATGTATCGAAAGAGAACGACAACTATGTGGTGCTGACGCAAAACCACAAAAAGGAGTATGTTGAATACATCACGCCCCATTTCATCAACGCCATGGGCCCTGAGAGCGATGAGTTCGCCAAGCAGCTTGGCATTGAAACGGGGCTCTTCTCGGTGAAGCACCAGGCTTTCATCACCCGTCGCCTTCCATGGATGGGTATCGAAGGGAACCCATTGCCCATGTTGATCGACAGAAGGAGGTACAAAGGGTTCACCGCGGTATATGGCCAGCAGCTCGCAGAGACAGGTCAGATCATAGGATGTGCTTCACCGGCGGTGGAGCCACTGGAGACAGACAAGAACCTGAAAATTAACAGCAAAGACTTTATGGAGATCGTCTCCGAAGTGTTTGTCAACTGGCTACCGGAGCTCTCCACGGTTGGTTTCCAGGCCGTTTGGTCAGGTTATTACGTAGAGCCACGGATGATCATCGATCCGGAGCACGGGCTCTTCGCCGGCTTGCGGGGCCAAGGCTTCATGCTGGGGCAATACCTCGCCAAGCTCTATGTGGATGCGCTCACTGGCAAGCCGGTGCCAGACTACTTCAAGCGACTGGCACTCAACGGCGACGGCATGCCGGAGAAGGCTTTTAAATAGTCAGTATCACGAAATGAGTGATCGGTACGGGTTGATCCTTTTGCAAAGGGTGTAAGGAGGAAAGTGCCTGTCGGTTTTCTATTGCAAATAGATGGTTTATGGCCAATGCATTTTGCCGTGAGTTATTCCTCCCGATGCATCGATGAACTGTTCTCTTTGAGCGCCACCACCGGCTTCAGGCCGTTAACGCTCCCCTCTTCAATGGCTTTCAGCACAGCACCACCGCCGGTAAAGATGTAGTATTTCGGGTTGTC
>SKPS01000120.1 GCA_007119395.1 Lentimicrobiaceae bacterium | reverse complement strand
GCATGGGAGGGGGTGTCGTCGGCAGCCAGCTCCGCAGCCCGAAGCCAGGGACACTCGGCGCCATATTCGATGCCCACACGGGCATACTCTTCGTGGTCAACAGAAAGGATCACCCTGTGGAACAGGTTGGCACTGAGAGCCGTTCTGACGGTCCACGCCAACAACGGCAAGCCCCCCAGCAACGCCACGTTTTTCCCCGGAAACCGCTTCGAGCCACTCCGGGCCGGTATGATGGCCAAATGTCTTCTCTCAGATTTCATCAAACAGTTGTAAGGTTTGGTTCAACGCTTCCGGGCACGCTGCACGGAATAAATAATATCCAAGCCTGTCAGCTGAAGAGGTGAGCCGCCCGGGGTCTTCCGGAAGCAACTCCTTGTAGTCAACAAAATGGGTGTGCCGTATGAAGGTGTCGTGCCGTCTCCTAACCACCTCTTTGTTGTGTGTGGTCACAAACCTGATGGCAGCACCATGCGACAAAGGGACCTGTTCCTGGATGTGCCTCCCGGTGGCGAGGTGCATCATGATACGGTACATGTTGATGCCGGTAGCCATCTCCACCAGTTTAAGACCAATCAGGTCACCCCCCGGCCTGGCACCTGTCTCCAGCAGAATCGCCTGGCTGGAACTTGTGAGCACCACCTCTGTGTGGGTTAAACAGTTGTCAAGTTGCATTGCCGTGGCCATCCGCCCTACCTCCGTAACAATCGCCTCCCTCTCCGGTGACTTAATGACAGCCGGAATCGTATGCCCCAACTCCACAAAATGGCCGTTGTTAGATACTCGCTTCTCTGTGATGGCAGCAATGTGGGTTTTGCCCCCCTGTGACCAGGTCTCCACACTGTACTCTCTCCCCGATACCATCTCTTCCACAATCACCCGATCCGAAGGAGAGGCCTCACGTGCTCTCTTCCAGCCCAATAGAGCCTCTTCGGTCGTCGTGGCCAACGAAACACCGGTGCTGCCCCCATGATCAACAGGCTTTACTACCACAGGAAGCTGTAAACCCTCCAGTCCAACCAACACCTCACGATCCGTTGCAGGTGAAAAAAACAGCGGTGTGGCGAGCCCCGCCTGTTGCATAAAGGTGCGAAACAACAGCTTGTCAACCGACATATCCGACACCTGTCGGGAGGGGCCCGGAAGCCCCAGCTTATCACACACCTCTGAAACCACCGGCAACAACACCTCTGTACGTGTTGTAATACCCGCTATGCGATGCTCCACGGCCAGTTCCAAAACGCGCTTCAGGTTGGTGCCGTCGAGCACAACGCCCTCGTCGGCTGCCTTCAGACCGGGTGCTGCCGGCGACCTGTCGGTAGCCACCACACGATACCCCGCCCCCTTCGATATCTCGATGAGCGGAATCAGCTCTTCACCAGCACCCAGTATGAGTAGCGTAGATGGCGTCATGGTGTTTCGATTGGTTCGTGTGTATTGAAGTCTCTGGAAGCCTTGTATCCTTTGACCTGTTGCCACGAAGAGGCAGGCATTCCTGTGGTGCCTCTCATGGCTGTTACGTTTTCTGATGTGAAGCACTCCCCTTTCCGGATGGGTCTGGATGCCACCAACCCTTTCCTAACGGCTTCCAGGGTGCTTCTCTCCGAAGGCTGAAGGCGTTTTACGCCGTCACCCAGCGCTTGCCCTATCCGGCGTACGGCAGCAACCATCTCCCTGAAGGGTTCCGGCTCCATGCTGGCACGGTGATCAGGTCCCTCCAAGCGGCTGTCCAGGGTGAAGTGCTTCTCGATCACTGTGGCACCCAGTGCCGCTGCCGCAATGGCCGCCTCAGCACCCAACGTGTGGTCAGAGTACCCTACAGGCAAACCAAAGTGCTCAGCCATAGCCGGGATGGCACGTAAATTCAGCTCGTGAAAAGGGGCGGGGTACTGACTGGTGCAGTGCAGCAAGGTGATAGATCCACACCCCACACTACGCAACAGCGATACCGCTGACTCCACCTCAGAGAGTGCTGCCATGCCGGTAGAGAGAATCACTTCCAGACCATAACTACCCACTTGCTCAAGGAACAGATGATTGGTTAACTCTCCGGATCCCACCTTGATGGTACGGAGCCCCATCTCTTCAACCAAAAAGCGCAAGCTCTGCGCTTCATCCGGTGTAGAGAGAAAACGGATGCCAAGCTGTTGACAGTGTTTAGCAATGGTGATAAAATGGTGGTATGGCAGTTCGAGTGACTTGGCCATATGATACTGGCTGGCGTAGTGACCCCCAGTCTGTTGGTAATCAGCAAGGGGAGCATCAGGAAGCATAAGGGCTTCTGTCTTCCATGTCTGGAACTTCACCACATCTGCGCCGGCAGCGTGTGCGGCATCACATAGCTTCAGTGCCAGCGACAAGTCGCCGTTGTGGTTGACACCTGCCTCAGCGATGATGAGGGTAGGGGAGTGGTGCGTTATGGGAGCAGCGTGTTCCATTGTGCAGGGTCTGTTTCGGTGATAAATCTCTTTTGAAGGATCTGGTGATGTTCCTGTTCCAGGAGCCGGAGGATGGCCTCAGTGACGCGCCGGCTGTTTTGTCCGTCGCAATATGGGTCGTAAGGATTGCTCTGTTGTGCGCACCGTTCACGGTGACCGGGTGTGGTGGCCTGTTGAATGGCATCGAGGATTTCACGGGTTTGGTAGCCGCAATGGAGTATTGACGTGGCCGCCATGCGCCCTTTTTGCCTCCCCCCGATGTTCACCACAGGGATGCCCAGCGAAGGCGCTTCAGTGAGCCCGCTCGATGAGTTGCCCGCCACTACAGCCGCATAACGCATCACCCCCAGGTAGTTTCTGCTGCCAAGATGGGGTATGTACCGGATGTGTGGATACTTGTCAGCAAGCCGCTGCCAGGCTATCACCATCTCCTCTACGCCCGCTTCAGCACCGGGCGCCGTGATCAAAACCTGATACCCCTCCAGAGAGGCCAACGCCTCAGCCAACGGGGTGTATTGGTCCCGTAATGCGATATGGGTCTCAAGAGTGGATGGATGTAATGTGACCAGTATCAGAGGAGTGGTGTTTTCAATGCCATAGAGGTTGTGTAACTCCTCTGCGGTGGCATAGTCGCCCGAATGGATGTTGTCGATTCCCGGTTCACCCGTGATCACTATGCGCCAGTCCTCCTCTCCCATGCGGCTGACGTTCTCAGCGCACTGCTGCCCCGCTACCAAGTGAAGGTGAGACAACTTGGTGGTGGCATGCCGCACCGAATCGTCAATGGCACCGGCCGATACCTCGCCGCCACTGATGTGTGCCACCGGAATGCGGTGATGTAACGCTGCCAGAGTGGCGGCAAAGAGCTCATGGCGATCCCCCATCACCACCAAAACATCAACAGGGTGTTCCGTGAACAGGCGGTCCATCATCAAGACACCTCTTGACACCACTGCAGCCATAGAAGGGGAGCCGGCACCGGCATCAGCAAAAGGCACTTCCAGGATCCGGCCGGGATCCAACAGTGCATCGTGATGCACTTCGCTGATCGTGTTGCCAAGCAAAGCACCATGATGCCACCCACCTGCAATCAGCAGCGTGTCAAATGCTAAAGCAGCGTGCGAGATCACCCGCTTCAGTAAACCATACTCAGCACGGGAAAAAGTGCAAATAGCTATTCGGTGCATAAAGACTGATATGTGCAGTATGCTGCAAATATCGTAAAAGTTCCTTTGCACCTGACAAAGGAATTACGAGAGTTGTAAACGGAGTCTTCAACAACCTACCACTGCACGTTCTCAAACACCCCTTCGGTGATTTCATATGGGCTGTCGGGCAGATTGGATCCACTGACAGTGAACTCAAAGGTGCCGGATATCAGCATATTGGGCAGGTCGAAGTTCTCCATTTCTGTGAATGTAACAGTGGCCGTATTGTGAAACCCTCCAAACCCGGCGAAGAAACTGGTGCCGGCAGGTGAGTAGGTGAAGTCCATACTCGAAGTGCTCTGGTCTGATGAGTTGGCTGTGAAGGTTCCGGTTTCAGCTGCATTGATGGCAAACGACAATGAGTTCCCTTCAGCATCGAATGCCTCAGCACCAATCTTGTTAACACCACCTGCAGCCACAACCCATTTGATCTGTACCTCCTCAGCAACAAATTCTTCTCCATTCACTTTGCAGCTAAGGGTGGCTGGTGGGGGCTTAACGTCTCCGTTGTTTTTGTCATCACCGTTGTCATCCTTCTCACAGGAAACGGTTGCCAGCATCAGCATAGCTGCTATTAAAAAGCTACCGATGAGTTCAATACGTAATTTCATGGTTCAAATTGTTAGGTTAAGAAAAGTGCGAAAGACAACAAATTTCGCGCCAAAAATCTTTTTTTTAGCGGATCGAAAGCACCTCATAGTAGTCTCGTGCCCAAGCATAGTCTGTTTTACCATAAACAAATACCCCTGGTCTGATCATGGCTGCCGTGCCGGGCATGATCTTCCGGGTTGCTCCGCTGGCAGGGTATTTTGCGATCGTTTGGACGTGCACACCCGATGGAGACAACCTGGCATAACGGTATTCTCCAACAGATTCTCTTCTTGAATAACGGGTTCTGAATGGCATCTCGTTATACAGCATGTGAAGATTTCCGTCAATTTCCGTTAGAAACACATCACTATACCGGGTGGTGTTCATCCAGTACTGCCTCCTTTCTATACGTTGCATACTTTCAAGGGCGAGCTCCTGATCGGTATGGAAAACCAAGATGTCGTATGCGTAGAACGGACTTCTGAATTCAGCGAAATAACCGGTGCGTTGATAGATCATGCCTGTGGCAATTTGCTCTGCCACAAAGAAGTGATCACCATTTTCTCTTTGTTGCAGTT
>SKPS01000114.1 GCA_007119395.1 Lentimicrobiaceae bacterium | reverse complement strand
AACAACAGATAGACCACCGGTGCTTTTTTTTGCAAAGTAATAACTTTTCCGATTACCGTCGTTGAACTCCTTACCAATGACCCCCCATTTGTAGCTGATGGCCTTCGGGTTGGATGTCATCTTTTTGTGTAGTTTTGCCATGAAATCCACTCACAGTACACCATGTCGTCACAAAGCAGGGCATATCTTTTTGCTGCCATTTCGGTTTTGCTGTGGTCAACCATTGCGGTGGCGTTCAAGGTGAGTTTACGCTCGCTTGATCCCTACCAGGTGGTGTTTGGCGCCTCCTTGGTGTCGTTGGTGGTATTTACCGTTGTGCAGCTGTTTCGCCGTGGTGTGAAGGGGTTGGCTGTGATGTGGAGTGGCTCTTCACTGCTTCGTTCGGCAGGGATGGGTTTCTTGAACCCTTTCCTCTATTACATTGTGTTGATCAACGCCTACGACATGATCACGGCGCAGGAAGCCATGACCCTCAACTACATATGGCCGATTGTATTGGCCGTATTGTCGGTGCCTATGCTGGGGCAACCAATGGGCATACGCTCGCTGCTGGCTCTGCTGGTTAGCTTCGGGGGCATCGTGGTGATCGCTACCCGTGGCAACCCTGCCGCGATGGAGTGGACCAACCTGGCAGGGTGCGCCCTCGCCGCAGGAAGCTCCATCGCCTGGGCACTCTACTGGATATTCAACCTGAAAGACCAACGGGATATCCCCGAAAAACTGATGATGAACTTCCTCTTTGGAACACTCTATGCCCTCCTCGCACTATTGCTCTTCTCGTCGTTCGAAAACCTCTCATTCACCCACTGGGGAGGTGCTGTGTACCTCGGTTTCTTCGAAATGGGATTCACGTTCCTGCTCTGGCTGTCGGCACTGAAATATGCACGCAAAACATACCATGTCAGTCAGCTCATTTTCCTGGCACCACCCCTCAGCCTCCTATGGATATTCCTGGTCCTGAAAGAACCGATCCTGCCAAGTACCCTTGCCGGACTGGCATTGATTCTCGCCGGAATCGCCATCCAGCGAAAAAAAGAGTGACGCCGACCAAATCGCTGTGTTAGCATAATTTAAAGAGTACAATGCATACGCTTCCAAACCCTTCGCCCAAAATGGCGGAAGCCTGTTTTGGGGGTGTGCAGTTTCCACGGACTGATAGTTCACGCTTTTTTGGTAATATTGCAGATTGTTATCATGCGTGTTTCATCAACAAAGGGGGGTACCCATGACCATATTTGAAAAACTGTCGGGCAGACAGGGGAAAAAGTTCGCTGTACTGGTAGATCCTGACAAGCTGGACACTAGTGGCTGTCATCGTTTGGCGTCACTTTGCAGTGTTGCGAAGGTTGATTTTATCTTTGCAGGTGGCAGTTTGGTGGTGACGACACGCATTGATGAGATGGTTACCCAACTGCGTTCGCTAACAGGTTTACCGGTGGTGCTGTTTCCGGGCAATGCTTTACAGGTTTGTGGTTCAGCCGATGCCATCTTGTTGTTGTCATTGATCTCAGGACGAAACCCCGACCTGTTGATTGGCAGGCATGTAGAGGCTGCTCCGATGTTGCGTGACAGCGGGTTGGAGATTTTACCGACCGGCTATATGCTGGTTGAGAGTGGTAAGATGACTACTGCTCTTTACATTTCCAACACCCATCCCATACCGGCTGATAAACCGGATGTGGCAGCGTGTACTGCCCTTGCCGGTGAGCTGTTGGGCTTGAAGCTGATATACCTGGATGCCGGTTCAGGTGCGATGAATCCGGTGGCACCCGATATGATACGTGCCGTGGCCGATGCGGTCTCCATGCCGGTGATCGTCGGCGGTGGCATCAAAACACCTCAGCAGGCCACGGCTGCCTGTAAGGCCGGTGCCGATGTGGTAGTGGTGGGCAATGCCATCGAAGAGGATGCCGAAAGAATTACCGCCTTCGCACACGCCATTCACCAATCTTGATGTAAACAGATACACGCCCCGTGCATTAAATTTCCGGTTTTATTGAAAAGTGAGTGAGCGCCGACCATCATCACATCATCAAAAAAGAAAATAGAAAAACAAACTAAAAATCAACCCGATATGAGAAGACACCACGTTTTGACCTTTGCCCTGCTGATGGCAGCATTTTGCTGCTTACCGCTGACTGCCCAGCGGCTGTTGACGCTGAAGGACATCTCAGACCGGTCAAATTACCCTGCACAAATCAGGGGCCTGCAGTGGATTGCTGAAACCAACCGCTATGCGTGGCCGGAACAAAACGACCTGATGGTAGGTGAAACAGGCAGAAGAGCTGATGAGGTGCTGCTTTCGTTCAACAGGTTTAATCAATCCCTACGGGAAGCCGATGTACCTCGTATGCGCCGCTTCCCGAATATCGTCTGGGTGAATGAACATGTGTTTCGCTTCAACCACGGGCACAAACTGCTGACCTACGACCTGCGAAACCATACCGTTACACGGGTGCATTCCCTCCCTGATGAGGCTGATAACGCCACTGTGGAACCCTCTTCACTGGCCACAGCATACACCATAGGCGACGACCTGTACGTGGTCTCTGACGGTGAGCACACGCAAATCACCCACGACGGTGGCAATGGTATCGTGAACGGGAAATATGTGCACCGTAAAGAGTTTGGCATCAAAGAGGGGATCTTCTGGTCGCCGGAAGGGAACCTGATCGCATTCTACCGTAACGACGAAAGCATGGTTACTACCTACCCATTGGTTGATATCAGGCAACGCCCGGCGCAACTGAAAGAGATACGCTATCCGATGGCCGGTATGGCCAGCGAAGAGGTAACCGTTGGCGTGTATGACCTGCGCAGCGGCAAAACCATCTTCCTGAAAACGGGTGAGCCCAAAGACCAATACCTCACCAACATCACCTGGAGCCCCGACGAGAAATCGATCTATATTGCCGTACTCAACAGGGAACAGAACCACATGAAACTGAATCGCTACAGCGCAGTGACAGGTGAGTTTGAGGCCACACTCTTCGAAGAGGAGAACCGCTCCTTTTATGTAGAACCCATGAACGGACCGCTCTTTCTGCCCGGAAACCCCAACCGCTTCGTATGGCAAAGTCAACGCAACGGATGGAACCACCTCTACCTTTACAACACCGATGGCGAACGCCTTACAAGATATACCTCAGGTGACTGGGTCGTGAAAGAGGTGGTGGGGTTCGACCAACGGGGCAGCAACCTCTTCTTCTATGCTACCGAAGCATCACCACTGGAAACACACCTGTACCGGATCGACATACGGCGTGAAAGAATGCACAGGGTCACCACTCAGAAAGGTACACACCAGGTGATGCCCTCTGCTGATGGGCGGTTCTTTATCGACAGATACAGCAATGCCGATCGGATCGCATCACGCATCAACCTGATAGGACAGAATGGCAGGATTGTGAAAACACTGCTCGAAAACAAAGACCCACTGGAGGATTTTGCCCGGGCGAAGACCATTATTGATACCCTCAGTGCTGAAGATGGTACTACACTCTATTACAGGATGATTCTGCCACCGGATTTTGACCCGAACGAAAAGTACCCTGTCTTTTTGCATGTCTACGGCGGTCCGCATGTGCAGCTTATCACCGATAGCTGGCTCGGGCGGGCAGGTCTCTTCCTGAACTATATGGCACACCAGGGATACATCGTCTTTACCCTCGACAACAGAGGCACCGCCAACCGTGGGTTTGCCTTCGAAAATGTGATCCATAAAAAATTGGGCACCATCGAAGCACAAGACCAGATGCGGGGCGTGGAATACCTGCACTCACTCCCTTACGTAGACAAGGACAGAATTGGTATCTACGGCTGGAGCTATGGCGGTTTTATGGCCATCAACATGATGCAGCGGTACCCGGGCTACTTCAAAGTGGGCATCGCAGGTGGCCCTGTGACCGACTGGAAATATTACGAGGTGATGTATGGTGAAAGGTATATGCAGACACCCGAAAAGAACCCGATGGGCTATCGCAATGCCAGCCTGTTGAACGGCGTCGAAGACCTTGAAGGGCGACTGTTGATCATCCACGGCGACATGGATGATGTGGTGGTGCTGCAACACAGTCTCGACTACCTGAAAGAGGCAGTGGCAAAAGACAAACTGGTAGATCTCTTTATCTATCCCGGGCATGAGCACAATGTAAGAGGTTCCGACCGCGAGCATCTGCACATGATGATCAGGGAATACATGAAACAGCATTTGTAGGCCTATGAAAAAGCGAGTAACAGCCAAAAAGAGCCTGGAAGTTGATGCATCATTGATTGGTGTGGTTTCGCAGCTCCCCGACTACCGGCTGGCACATTTCATCAACAAGCACACCGACTGCCGGTTGGTGAAAGAAGCAGACCTGGTGATGGGTGCTGAAACACCCGGTGAAGGGGCCAGGTACCCCTTCTTTATCGGGCACAACCAAGACTATGGCTTTGACATGTGTATGGTTGCCAACAGATTCGCTGATATGCCTTTGCTGATACCCGGCCTCAGGAATATCGATTACTTGATGCTGCTGTTTGAGCTCACTCCGCAATATGATCTTAACGCGCTGATCAAATCGATCAGAGAGATACCCAAGGTAATCCTGGTACAGGGAATGGAGCGCCCGAAAGGGGCTGAAGCATGTTTGGCCGCCATCGAACTGCACATCACCCGGATTAAAATGGAGGATTCATAAAAAGCGAGAAGACATGTCTGTTTACCAATACGTTGCTCTCATTCTCTTCTATTTGCTTACACCTGTCCTGATCATCCGGCTCACCCAAAAGGTGTCATTGGCGGGCAAGCTGGGTTCCATTCTGATTGCCTATTT
>SKPS01000088.1 GCA_007119395.1 Lentimicrobiaceae bacterium | reverse complement strand
TCTACCCCGGGTTGCGACCCGGGGCTACCCTTATTAAACCCCGATTCCGGGGTTTTAAGGTTGTCCGATACCTGACGGTATCGGAAGGCCGATGGAGAATAAAAGATGTGTATAAAGAGTAGTCTTCAGGAGAGGGGAGTTGGTCCCGAAAAATCAAAAATCTTCGATTTTAAATTTTTTCGTTAGTCCACGAGCTAAAGGCTCGGGAAGGATCCACGAAAACTACGAAATCACAGATTTCGGGTTTTCGGGAGGGGTGAGGTGCATTGCCCCGAAGGAGGGCCGGAGTGTGAGGTTCCATGCCATGATGAGAGGGGGGCTGATAAAAACATCAGGGTGTGCGAAGCAGGAATGGTACTACAGGTTCGTTTGCGATGCGAAGTACCGGTATCCATCGAACATTGTCACTTTCGGGGGGCATCACCACCGTAACGGTTTCAAGGTCGCGTGCTGCGATCTCTGTTTTGTTGCTGATGACGAGACCATCCGGATTGGTGAGGTGGGAGGCAGTCGGATCGGCCATCACCGGATGGGATTCGGGGATGAATACTGTTTCCAGTTGCAGCGTGTTGGGGGTGTTGTTAAAGAGAGTGAACTCGAACTTCTCCAACACTTCCGAGCCGATTCGCACCAGGAGGTAGTCGCCGGTGGCGCTTTTCGGGCACGGCATCCTGCGCAGCATGGTGTGGGTGGTGATGTCGGGGTTGATGGGCACCCCATTGGGGTCGTATGCCGTGATGGAAATCGCCAGGATCTGCTGCGAAAGGGTCTCTGCGTAGAGTTGCAGCCATCGGTTCCTGTTGTTGGCCACCAGCATCTCCGGTGCCCGTTGCGACAAAGCCCGCTCTTTCAACTGAGATGAAACCCTGGTAGGATCAGAACGTAGCTGCCCGCACAACGCATCTAGCTCCTGCGATCCTGCCTCCTCTACCACTTTCAGCACCTGCCGGGTGATGCGTCGCACCTCTGCAGGGTCGTGAAGGGAGCCCGGATACAGAAACAGCTTGTCGGCAAGCGCCGTGAAATAATGGTCTATGTCGTCATGTGCCATCTGGATGGCTTGCTTAAGGTAAGAAGATACCTGCAGCAGTTCTCCGGGGGTGTTTCCCGGCAGCTCCACACCATGTAACATACGCTGCGTAAGCCAGGGGTGAATGGCGTGCAACCTCAGCGTCTCTATCCATCCCTCTACCAGTGTGTCTCGCTCCTTCTCACGGTATTGGTGATACCTGGAGAAAAAATCATCCACCACTCCGGCGGCACCATAGGGGTCTTCCGGAAGCCGCGGTATCTGATCCGCCAACACCGATTCCTCATAATTAACAATGTAGCGTGCCGACAGATGATGTACGATCCAAGTCTCCTGCCGGAGATATTCGGCAATCCGTTGACTCAATTCGGCATCCAGGTTCTTAAAGCGTAATCCCACATATACCCTGTCAGATACTACATCCAGCTCCTCAGGGGTGAAAATAGCCGGGTAGGTTGCAAATTCCCTGAGAAACGGATCCAATGAGGCCATATGATGAAAATCGACAAGCAGCCGAAAGTCGCGTGCCGCAGCAATGACATACCTTTCCAGATAGGGCTCAAAAAGTTGGTCATGCTGATGGCAAAGCACCAGGAAACGGAGGAGTTTCTCCCGGTTGCCCTGGGCATTGAAGTAGCTGTGATACAGGATGTTTTGTGCTATTTCTGAAAGATAATTGTGGTATATTTCATCACCCAGGATCTCTTTTACCTCATGGATTTGGTCGATCAGTTGGATGCCCTGTATGGGGTCTGTGGGGTCAAGTTCACCATCCAATCCGGGCACAAACCCCGGCAGGGTGCGGAGGTAGTAGCGCATACCGCTCCAGTTGTGAATTTTCTCTTTGAGCTGTCGTTCTCCATCGGTGTCACCCACTTTTCTGTAAAGTTCCAGGGCGGTGGTCAGGCCATAAGGGATATCTGCTGCCGGTGCTCCCTGGTGGTATGCGAGCATGGCGAGCAGTTCTGTAGCAAGCCTGTGTCCTTGCTCTGAAGCGAGCACCAGGTAGTGATATGCTTTGCGCAGGTCTCTGGACTCACCAAACTTCCCGTTGAGGTAGACCTGCGCGTAATCGTATTGTGCCAGCACATCACCCCCGTCGGCGCCAAGCCGGAGGTGTTCAAGGATTTTCTCGCGGTCACGGGGTACTCCAAGGCCGTCGGCATACATGTAAGCGATCCGGTGATGGGCCATGGCACTGCCCCGTGAAGCAGCACGCTGGTATTCACGCATCGCCTGACGATGATCAACCGGGGTCTGCCGACCGATCCGGTGATGGTCACCAAGTATTACCATCATCTCAGGATCTCTCCGCGCCTCAGCCCTCACCTCACTGAATTGGTACCTCACATAACTGTTGGTGTGAGGGAAGGCGTTCATCACTTCATAAAACCAGGGGTTGGGGCGGTATGCCTCTGATACATCGGGTGGTGCAGGGCTGCGGGAAAGGGTAGGAGGGTGCTGGGCAGTCAAAGAGGTGTGCAGAAACAAAACAACAACCAAGGGTAACAGGCACTTTACATATATATATGGCGTCCAACAGAACCTAAAGATATTGTGGTATAACATATCAGGGACCTTTTAATTTCTGCGTGGGGTCATTATTTCGGGGGTGGGTCTTCGGCTGGGCCTGTCGTACCGATGGGGAGCATTGCGCGCATCAATATCCTCTACCAGTCGCCATCGCCCTCGATGGAACCGGAAACCATTTACGATGTTGCCCTCCGGAACGTAAAACTGCCGATGCCCCTTCAACGTGTGGTCTAATGGAACCAGGTTGTCGAAAATGATCATGTCATCGGAGCGTCGTACATATCGGTTACTTCTGTCTCTTCGTGGACGAAGGTCAGGGTTGCCGGGTGTTAGTGCATAACGGAGCCTTTCAAAGAAACCGGGCTGTGAACCTCCACCTGAACGCCGTCTCAACGTAAAGAGCCGATCACGGGTCTCATGAAAAGATTGCCGCTCATAACGTAAGGTCATGTTTGCCATGGCTGAGTACTCAAACAAAATACGCCGCTGCTGGGGATGCTCGTACCGAAATAAATTGTGACCAAAACGGGGCATACCGTTGCTACGCAACGTGAGTACCTCAATAATCCTGCGACGTATCAACGGGTCGTGGCCATCCCAGCCTAACAGTGTGTAAAAACGCTGTTGACCCGATCGCGTCTGAATGATATCATAATACACAGCGCCAAACCAGGTCTTGTGATCCAATACACGGGTCTCAGGCGTCTCGATCTCATTCGACATATCGGTTAACTCATATACAACATAATCCTGGTCACGTCGACTGTACGATTGAACCAACCCGAAATACTCGTAGGTTCCATTGTCACGGGCAATCATCCAGGTGAAGATACGCACACGATTATCCGGTGACGTAAGTATGCTCACCGTTTGCAATGAGTCAAACGGGTAACGGAATGAGTTGTTGAGCGACAGAGCGTCTTGCAGTAACTCAAGGAATAACGCGTTGGCTTCGTATTTCTCCGCTTCGCACGACCCGGCAAAAATCACCTGGCTCAACACAACCAGCGAGT
Organism: Lentimicrobiaceae bacterium; assembly: GCA_007119395.1. GTDB lineage: Bacteria > Bacteroidota > Bacteroidia > Bacteroidales > SKPS01 > SKPS01. The sequence continues at coordinate 1,256 of SKPS01000088.1, read as the reverse complement.
CTTCAAACTCACGAAACTCTTCGGTGTCTTGCGCTGCCAATGAAGAGAAAGCTAAGGTGGCTGAAGCCACTAAGGCAATCATGCTGATGCGCAGCAATCGACGGTTTTGACGGAATTGAGGTGTCACAGTTGAAAAAATATCTATTTTTGAACCACAAAGATAGCGGTTTCATAGATAAGAGAACACATTTTTATGGAAAGAGGGATAACAGAGCAGGCTTTGGTGGTGTTGGGTGACACGTTGCGTGCCTATTTACAGGGCGAGAGTGTGCCCGGTAGGTTTGATTTCAGGGGGCGGATTGACGAAGCCATTGCTGTGGCAGGGGTAAAGAACCCGTGGTTTACTGCTGATGCAGTGAAATACTGCCTGGGCGCCTGGGCGAAGGCATTGCAACCGGAGAAAATTGACCAATGGATGGCTCGATACCCTTTACTGAATGGAGCACCCGCGAAGCGCCCGAAAACCGTTGCGGTGGTTGCTGCCGGTAATATTCCCATGGTGGGTATGCACGATATGATCTCTGTGTTGCTGTCGGGTAACACAGCGCTGATAAAGCTGTCGGAAAGTGACAAAGTGCTGTTGCCTTTGATGTTTGCCATACTCACCGACGCGCAACCCGATCTGAATGGGAAAGCCACCTTCACCACCGATACTATTAAAGACTTTGATGCAGTGATCGCTACCGGGTCTGACAATACCAACCGGTACTTTGAATACTATTTCGGGAAATACCCCAATTTGCTCAGAAAGAACCGAAACAGTGTGGCCGTGCTCACAGGCAATGAGAGCCTGATAGCACTTGATGAACTGTGTCAAGACCTGTTTCTCTACTATGGAATGGGTTGCCGCAGTGTGTCGAAACTGTATGTTCCGAAAGGGTACGATTTCGATGGCTTGCTCACCCTCTTCAACGTGTGGGATCACATAGGAAACCACCACCGGTACCGCAATAACTATGACTATCACAAATCGATTATGATGATCAACAAAATCCCATTCCTCTCGCACCGGAATGCGTTGATTGCACGCAACGAAGCGCTTGGAAGCCCTTTGTCGGTCATTCATTATGAAGAGTACACAGATATTCATACGTTGTCAGAGGAGCTTGCGCGGCAAGAAGCGCTGATACAGTGTGTGGCATCAAGCCTGAAAATCACACCCAATGCAGTGCCATTGGGAACAACCCAGGAGCCGGAGCTATGGGATTATGCCGATGGCACAGACACCCTGCTGTTCTTGCAGAATCTACCAAAAG
>SKPS01000341.1 GCA_007119395.1 Lentimicrobiaceae bacterium | reverse complement strand
TCAGTCGCAGGTGTAAATGGGAAGCAGTGATCTCCTCCATGTCATCCACCATACGTTCCACCGGATTGAGTGCCCGGTGCATAAAGTACCTGACCGCAAGAAAGATCAGCACCGCTCCCCCGGCCAGCGCCATGGCCAGGGTGCTACGCAGACCCGCCAGCTTGGTGAGGCCATAATCATCATAGGCAGCCGCCGTGAGGACAAAAGGTGACCCCTGGAAATAAAACAGCAGCCCCAGCACCTGCCACCCCTCCTGGGTAAACCTGATTTCCCCTTTGCTCACAATCTCCTGAATCATCTCAGGGGTCTCCTTTACAAAATCGATCTCCACCGCATCGTGGTATAGCAGGTTGAAGGCTGTGTCGTAGATGGCTACTTCCACCTCGTGCAATATCTCTCTGTTTTTTAAATAGATGGTCTGAAGGATGGTGGCGTCAACCCCTGCATCCAGCAGCAAATTGGCCTTGGTCAGCCCCTCTTTTTGGAGCAGATTGTAAAACTCATTCTCCCGGTCAGAGGATGCCGAAATGTAAATAAAGGCAGCCAGGGTCAGCAGGATAGCGGTTGATAACACGGTAAACAGCAGGGTGAGCCGAATCTGGATTTTCATAGAGAGTGGATGTATAACAGGTTGGTTATTATCAGGTTTCATCATCGGCCATCAGCACAAACCCCATTCCGGTGCGTGTGTGGATCAGCTTGGTGTCAAAGGGTTTGTCAATCTTTTTCCGCAGGTAGTTGATGTACACATCCACGAAGTTGGTGCCGGTATCGAAATGGGTGTCCCATACTTTCTCTGCGATTTCGTCTCTGCTAAGCACCCTGCCGGCGTGTTGCAGCATGTAGTGCAGCAAATTGAACTCTTTGGGTGTGAGTCGGATGGTGGTTCCGCCCCGTTTGACCACCTTTGCCACAGTGTCGAGTTCCAGGTCATGGCATGAGAGGATGGGGGAGGAGTGGGCCACACTGTTCTCTGCCCGTTTCAGCAACGCCCTGACCCGCACTTTGAGCTCCCTGAACTCGAAGGGCTTTACCAGGTAGTCGTCGGCGCCGGCATCAAAACCCTCCACTTTGTCGTCGGTGGTGCCCAGTGCAGTCAGCATCAGGATCGGGATGCCAGGCTTGGCGGCACGAATGGTCTTGCACAGCTCCAGGCCGTTGAGGCCCGGTAGCACAATGTCGGAGACAATCAACGCAAAATCCTGCCCCAGCGCCAAACGCAATCCGGTCTCACCATCCCAGGCAGGAGTGATCTCGTAACCCTCGTCCTCTAAACCCCGCCGAATCAAATCGGTCAAACGAAGGTCATCCTCTATCAACAATATCTTTGTCATGATTGTAATCTTCTGAATGACAAAAATAGATGTTTTGTTAAGAACTACCCAATCCGGGCATGGCAGGAAACAATTCTGCAGGTCAAAAAAAACCTCTATCTTTACACAATCTAAATAAACATAAAATAACGCACATAGAGCGGTTCGCTTTTTAAAATAACAGACTGAAAATCATGTCAGTAATAGATAAGGCCAAGAAAATTTTGTCAGGGGTAATGCACCCCGAACATGGCAAAAGCATCGAGGAACTCGGGATGGCAGACCTTCAGCTCAGGTCAGAGAACCTGTTGGAGGTGCGCATCACGGGCAAGAAATTTCCGGATGCTTTTTTAAAGTCGATCGGACGGATAGCCGGTCAAAAGCTGAAGGAAGGTTTAGCCCCTGATGGTATCACTACGGAGGTCACGATTGAAGATGCTCCGCGCCCTGCCAGCCGCCCGGCGGTTCCTGAGAGTTTAAAGCATGTGAAGAACATCATTGCTGTGGCATCGGGCAAAGGGGGTGTTGGCAAATCGACCATATCTGTTAACCTGGCGGTTGGTTTGGCGCAGACAGGCGCAAAGGTTGCTTTGGTAGATGCTGACATATATGGCCCTTCGATGCCGATCATGCTGGGAGTGAAAGACCACAAGCCGGGCGCTAAGCCGTTTGGTGATCGTACGATGATCGAGCCGGTTGAACGTTTCGGTGTGAAGATGCTATCGGTTGGCTTTTTTGTTGATCCTGAGAAAGCGTTGATTTGGCGTGGTCCTATGGCCTCGAATGCTCTGATACAGATTATTTCCGATGGCTATTGGGGTGAGATTGATTACATGGTGATTGACCTTCCCCCCGGCACAGGTGATATACACCTGACATTGGTGCAAACTCTCCCTGTTACCGGTGCGGTGATGGTGAGCACCCCGCAGGATATTGCCATTGCTGATGCCCGGAAAGGGATCGCTTTGTTCAGCCAGGAGAAAATCAATGTGCCCATCATTGGATTGGTGGAGAACATGGCCTGGTTTTCACCTCCCGAGTTGCCCGGCAACAGGTATTATATCTTTGGCCGTGGCGGGTGCGATAAGCTGGCCGCAGAAACTGATACCGAAGTGATTGGCAGAATCCCCATAGTAGAGTCTGCATGTAACGCCAGTGACAACGGCACACCGGTGGTCACAGACAAAAACCACCCCCTCAGCGAACCTTTCCGCAAAATGGTTGAAAGGGTAAGAATTAAACTCGACGAGCGAAATCAGAACCTTGGACCTACTCAGGTGGTGGAGGTCACCAGGCAATAGACTATCACTGATCAACGGAAACAATGGTTTTGCTTCCACGCCAATTAGTAAATAGTCCATTCAAAGAAAAACGAACATCTTGCGCAGCAAGATCCTTTTCAAAACAGATAACGATCCGAATATCAACATAAAAAAACGAAAAAATGGAAAACCCACAAAACAGAGAAGAGCTTAACAGAAAAGTAAACAATGTGATTGAACAGATCAGGCCCTATTTGCAGGCTGACGGTGGCGACATCGCCTTTGTATCGCTTACGGATGACAATGTGGTGAATGTAGAGCTGCAGGGTGCCTGTGCCGGATGTCCGATGAGCATGATGACCTTAAAAGGAGGTGTTGAAGCCGCCATGAAGAAGGCCATCCCTGAGATCAAATCTGTAGAAGCAACCAATCTGGGATAACCGGTTTTATTGCTGATACGGCTTTTTGCCAATGGTTTTTACTGAGCGGATATGAAGCAGCAACGTGCATTGTAAGGTTGTTGCTTCATATCTTTTCTTTTGAACAGGATTTTCTATGTACTTTTGTAGGTTGGTAGAATTGAGTGAATCCAGCTACAGTGTGCTCCCATTTTGTGTAAGTCTGCATAGGGAAGCAATCCGGGTGCGCTTGTAGGTCAACACATTACAATATGGGATTATTATCGCGTTTTTTTGGCAAGAAATCAGACAAAGATGTAAAGGATCTGTTACCTGAGGCAGAGAAAGTTCATCAGGCATACGAGGAGATAAAGAAGCTGGACAACGATGGTTTGCGCGCTAAGACCTATGGGTTCCGTGAACGGATCAATTCGTTTATTGCAGAGGAGGAGGAGGAGATCTCCTCGTTACGTGCACGCTTGGCCGAAGATCCGGAGATGGATGCAGATGAGAAGGAGCGTTTATGGAAAGAGGTGGATCGTTTGGAGAAGATCAGGAAAGAGAAGACGGAGGAGATCCTGCAGGAGATTCTTCCGGAGGCTTTTGCTGTGATAAAGGATACTGCAAGGAGGTTTAAGGAGAATGAGACGGTTGTGGTTACGGCCACTGATTACGACCGTGAGCTGGCTACTGTAATGGACAATGTGGAGGTGCGTGGCAACCAGGCTGTGTTCTACAATCACTGGATGGCAGGGGGCAATGAGATCACCTGGGACATGGTTCATTACAATGTGCAGTTGATTGGTGGTATGGTGTTGCACCAGGGTAAGATTGCAGAGATGGCAACAGGGGAGGGGAAAACGCTGGTGGCTACGCTCCCTGTCTATCTCAATGCACTGCCCGGAAAGGGTGTGCATATCGTAACCGTTAACGACTATCTGGCCAAAAGAGATGCGGAATGGATGGGGATGCTGTTCTCCTTTCATGGGATGAAGGTGGATTGTATCGACAAACACCAGCCCCATTCAGAAGACCGCCGACAGGCATACCTGGCGGATGTTACCTACGGTACCAACAACGAGTTTGGCTTTGATTATCTGCGTGATAACATGGCCACTCACCCCGATGAATTGGTCCAGAGAGAACACAACTATGCCATCGTTGATGAGGTTGACTCTGTGTTGATTGATGATGCCAGAACCCCATTGATCATTTCAGGACCCACTGCGCAAGGTGACAAACAGGAGTTTGATCAGCTCAAACCCATCGTGGCAAAACTGCACGCTGCTCAGAAAGCCTATGTGACCAAAATCCTGGCTGAATCGAAACAGATGCTGGCAAAACCTGACCAGGGTGAGAACGAAAAAGAGGGATATAAACTGCTGTTCAGAGCATATAGAGGATTGCCGAAAAACAAGGCCCTGATTAAGTATCTCAGCGAGCCGGGCGTGAAAACCGGTATGCAGAAAACCGAAAACTTCTACCTGGCTGAACAGCAGAAAAATATGCATATCGTTGATAATGAACTCTACTTTGTGATCGACGAAAAGCACAACACCATTGATCTGAAGGAGAAGGGGATTGATTTGCTCACCCAGGAGACGGGCGATCCCGATTTCTATTCTCTCCCTGACATTGGTTCTGAAACCGCTGAATTGGAGAAGTCCGATCTCTCAACCCAGGAGAAAGCGAAGCGCAAGAGTGAGATGATGAGGGGTTTTGCCCAGATATCGGAAAGGGTGCACACCATCAATCAGCTGTTGAAAGCCTATTGTTTGTTTGAGATTGATGTTGACTACGTTGTGATGGACAACAAGGTTAAAATTGTTGATGAGCAGACGGGTCGTATTCTTGAGGGGAGGCGTTACTCCGACGGTTTGCACCAGGCGATTGAGGCCAAGGAGAATGTAAAGATTGAAGCTGCCACCCAGACATACGCCACCATTACGTTGCAGAATTACTTCAGGATGTACCATAAGCTGGCCGGTATGACCGGTACGGCGGAGACAGAAGCGGGGGAGTTGTGGGATATCTACAAGCTGGATGTGGTGGTAATCCCTACCAACAAACCCATTGTGCGTATCGATGAACAGGACTATGTGTTCAAGACGCAGCGCGAGAAGCTGAATGCTGTAATTGACCATGTGGATATGCTTGTAAAGGATGGGCGTCCGGTATTGGTTGGAACCACTGCTGTGGAGACCTCTGAGTTGCTTAGCAGAATGTTGCAGCGGAAAACGATTCGTCACAACGTATTGAATGCTAAACTGCACCAGCGAGAGGCCCAGATTGTTGCCGAAGCCGGGCAAAGTGGTACGGTGACCATTGCCACCAACATGGCTGGTCGTGGTACCGACATCAAGCTGGGGGCTGGAGTGAAAGCTGCTGGCGGACTCGCCATCATCGGAACAGAAAGACATGAGTCACGACGTGTTGACAGGCAGCTTCGGGGTCGTGCCGGGCGACAAGGTGACCCGGGATCATCTGTGTTCTTCGTGTCGCTGGAAGACAACCTGATGAGACTCTTTGGCTCAGAAAGAATCGCACGGGTGATGGACCGGATCGGCCTCAAAGATGGGGAAGTGATTCAGCACTCAATGATCACACGAAGCATCGAAAAAGCCCAGAAAAAAGTCGAAGAGAATAACTTCGGCATCAGAAAAAAGCTGCTGGAATACGATGACGTGATGAACAACCAGCGTACTGCTATCTACTCCAAAAGAAAGTCTGCCCTCTTTGGCGACAGGTTGCCGCTGGAGATCGATAACATGATGTATGACCTGGCTGAAGCCATGATCAACGACTCTCAAAAAGAGCGCGATTACGAAGGGTTGCGGCTGGAGCTGATCAGACTACTCGGGCTCGAAGTCCCTTTCAGCGAACCTGATTTCTTCGAGAAAAGAGCTGAAGAGCTGACAGAAAGCATTTATGATGAGATCACCAGCCAATACAGAAGGAAGTCTGAAGAGCTCACAAAACAGGTTTACCCGGTCTTTCAGGATGTTCATGAGAACAATACCCAAGGCTATAAAAGGGTAGCCATCCCCATCACCGATGGTGTGAAAACAATGCAGGTGCCTGTTGACCTCGAAACCGGCATTCAAACAGAGGGAAGGGAGCTGATCAGAGCGATTGAGAAAATTGTAACACTCGTTTTTATAGATGTTGCATGGAAAGAGCATCTCAGAGAGATGGACGACCTGAAACAGTCGGTGCAGAATGCAACCTATGAGCAGAAAGATCCTCTGCTGATCTATAAGTTTGAGTCGTTTAAGCTCTTTGGAGACCTCTTGCAGCGAATCAACAGGGAGATCATCTCCTTTCTGGTGAAATCGGGGTTGCCCGGGCACCAGGATCTCAACATTGAAGAGGCACGTCAACGCAGATCCGACAACCGGGCATTGCGTACGCAGAAGGAGGATGTGCAGAAGTTTGGCTTCCGAACCCAGCAGGCGCAAAAGCCGCAACCTGTGAAAGTTGAGAAAAGGGTAGGACGGAACCAACCCTGCCCGTGTGGGTCTGGGAAGAAGTATAAACATTGTCATGGCCTGGAACAAAAGGCCGGAACATGATCTGAACATGAAACCAATCAGGTATCGGTCAGCAGCAGAAGTGCACAATACAGGCCCCCTACGGATCGGCCTCGTACTCTTCTGCGCCTTTTGGTGCCTGACGGGAAGTGCTGAAGCATTTATACACAAATCCGACGATCCCCGGTTGCCTCCAAGGTCACATTTTCAGACGATCTGGGAAGACCAATCTTACCTGTATGCCGGCCTCCTGGGGATCAGATGGGTAAAAGAGACGGACATGTTTGTGGTGCGTCGCTTCAATCCCTCCGGCCCCAATACTTCCGGGGAACTCACCAGAACAATGAATACAACACATGGTGTATACCCTCTGTTTACCCTGGGCGGTGCAACCCACAGGAACTGGTTCCTTGTTGAACACTCTTTGTTGACACTGCATGCTTTTGCCTCAGCGCAGTTGCTTTACCAGAACATCCTGATTCAATCTCACCTCAATCAACCATCTTCTCAAGACGACCATTTCCCGATTCACCATTTTAATGTCCCATCCGTTACAACTGCTTCCCTGGCCTCAGGGCTATGGATTAATGAGATGTTGGGCGCAGGCGTGCGCCTCTCCTGGTTGCACTACCGCATCAACACCAATGATGATCGCTTACACCAAAGAGAGAGCTCAAACCACTCTCTGCAGGCAATGCCTCTGGTTAAAGGGTGGATCCCTTTGAAGGGTGTTGGACTGCCACGCTGGAACAGTCAGATTACCCTGTTCTTTGATGTTGCCAAACGAGCTCATCACATGGTGCCGGAAGCGGAAATCGCATTCTATAAGCTCTCTACAACCCGCACCGGAAGAGTGACCGGACTGTTTGTCAGGTTCCTCTCGTTGCCTTCTGCGAACATGGGTGGAAATACAGGTGAGTTTAAGATACATCATGACAAACAAGTGTTTGCCGGTGTCTCAATTGGCACCGGTGGCCACAACAGAAGAGGAGGGCGCTGATGAGTACCGGAAATACCTTGCCGGCCAAAGGGCTGATTACAATAGGATTCACTGTGGTGTTGCTGTTGCTGCTGATTTGGATTGGTTGCTCCAAGACCAAGCACCCTGATACCGACTGGCAATACAGGTATTTTCCCACAGATGAAGGGCATTGGGTGATGTATGAAGTGGATTCCACCGCCTACAATATGCTTATCGATACGGTGATCACATGGAGGTATCTGGTAAGAGAGACCATTCGTGAAAAGTACGCCGATCCGTCCGGAACATATTGGCACAGGGTGCATCACGAAGTGATGCGTGACACCTCATCAGGAGTCTGGAAAAGCGGTCCGACTGGTGCGCTGATGAGGTCGAAGAACACTGCTGAGAAAAGGGAGGGGAACCACCATTTTATTAAACTGACCTTTCCAATCCGTCCCTTTGCTACCTGGAAAGGGAATAGCTATATATTGTATGATGATGTACACAACTGCAACTATCTTGGTTCATGGGATTACCGATACACCGATGTGCAAGTTTCACGCAGTGTTGGAGAGCATCTGTTCGATTCCGTTGTAGTGGTGCAACAGGTTGCTGACTCAGGTCTGGTTTGCAAGAACCTGGCCATTGAGTGGTATGCTCCGGGTGTTGGCATGATATACAAGCACAATGAGCGACTGGCCTCACAAAACACTGCTCCCGTTCCCTGGAAGGAGAGGGCAGAGTGGGGGCACATAGTGACCTATCGGATTATTGACTGGCGCAGATAAGCGCGGGTTGTGGATTTAGTCTATTCCTCCGTGAAGATAGCTGTTGTCTGTAATCTCACCATCGTTGAGGGTGTATTTCGATACCTCGCTGTCGGATGAGTGGTGTTGGTCGGAAAGGTTCACCTTTCGTCTCATATAAGCTGGGTTCACTTCCAACTCCACCAGGCCATCAGGGTCTCTCAGCTTGCGCGTTAGCTCTTTGAGCCTGTCGATTCGGCCCTTTTGTTTCAACTCGGCATCAGAGAGACCGGAGTTATCAGGCTTTTCAGGGTTCTGCTTCTGTTGGACTTCGGGATGTTGGTCTTCTGTAAGTGTCAGCGTGCCCTTTTCAGGGCTCTCTTTTTTTGCAGAGATGTTGTTCCCTTGGTTTTCTCCGTGATCATTGTTGGTGTCTTCCGACTTATTGTCCTCATGCCTGTCTGAATGGGGGCGATGATGAGGGGACATCTCTTTTGGTGGGTTGTTGTTGCCTTCAACAGCGGGCCTTGAAATCACTTGGATGGACTCTTCAGCGGTAGTCTGTGACCTCTGCTGAACAATTGGCGTGGTGATGTTGCTGTCTGTCACTTCACCCACTACGATGCCCGGTTTGCGTTGATATACCTCGGTGGCTTCCTGGTGGTCGCCGGTTGAAAAGCCGGTAGCAATAATGGTCACAGAGATACTCTCTCCCAATGACTCATCTTTGCCATTGCCCCAAATAATCTCAGCACTGCTGCCTGCTTCTGTCTGGATATGGTCTGTGATCTGTGTCACCTCCTCTAACCTGATGCCTTTTGTGCCCGATTTAATGTAAAGCAACACATCATTCGCACCGGCAATCTGGTTGTCGTTGAGAAGGGGTGAGTTGAGTGCCATTTCAACAGCCTTCAGCGCCCGGTGTTCCCCTTCTGAGACACCAGTGCCCATAATCGCAACACCGCTGTCTTTCATCACCGTTTTCACATCCTCAAAGTCAACATTGATATGACCAACATGGGTGATGATTTCAGCAATCCCTTTGGCAGCATCCGTAAGGATGTTATCAGCGTGGGCAAAGGCTTCATCCAGCTCCAGGTCACCATGCATGTCAACCAACTTATCGTTGTTAATGACCAACAACGTGTCAACATGGTTGCGAAGCTCTACGATGCCCTCTTGTGCCAGCTTACGGCGTTTTCTTCCTTCGAAACCAAATGGAATGGTTACAATTCCAATGGTTAGGATACCCATTTCACGCGCCATCTTTGCAATAACCGGCGCTCCTCCGGTACCGGTGCCACCACCCATGCCTGCAGTAATAAAGACCATGCGCGTCTCTTCTCCCAGAGCTGACTGGATGTCCTCCAGGTTCTCTATGGTGGCATTTTTTCCAACCTCGGGCTTTGACCCGGCGCCATTGCCAGCAGTTAAACTATGACCCAACTGGATTTTTACAGGAACAGGGCTGCATGCTATGGCCTGAGCATCTGTATTGCAGATGATAAAATCAACACCATGGATGCCCTGTCGGCACATGTGGTTCACCGCATTGCTGCCACCGCCACCAACGCCCAAAACTTTTATGATTGACGAGGGTTCACGCAGCTTCTCAAATTCTAATAGTCCGTCAGTTTCAATCATGGTAAATTTTTTATAAAATTACATGTTCTAAACACGTTTCTTAATTTTTTTGTAAATATTTATAAACAGATTCATCAACAATCTGTGAAACGTCACATTTTGCTACTTCAACTGCCCCGTTTCAAAGAAGACTTTACCCTTTTTATAAAGGATGTCGAAGAACTCCCCCCGGATCTTCGCCCCGGACTCTTTCTTTTTCTTTGTAACGGCACCCACCTTGCCGGCATCTTCCAGTCCTTTGATCACCAGTCCAATCCCTGTTGAATATGTAGGACTACACAATGAGTCGGGCATGTTGCCCGCAAGGTGCTCGTTCGGAAATCCGATACGGGTTTGCAACCCGGTGATAAACTCGGTAAGCTGAGAAACATGATTGAGCTGTGAACCGCCACCAGTTAGTACGATGCCGGCAATCAGTTTCCTCTCATAGCCCGAGCTTTTGATTTCCCAGTAAACCTGTTCAATGATCTCTTCCATCCTTGCCTGGATGATGGCAGCCAGGTTTTTCAACGAGATCTCTTTGGCAGGTGCCCCTCGCAGACCCGGTATAGAGACAATCTCTTCATTCCGGTTTTCGCGGCTTAAAGCTGAGCCGAATTTCACCTTCAGATGCTCTGCCTGGGTTTTGAGAATGGAACACCCTTCACGGATGTCTTCCGTAATGATGTTGCCACCGAATGGAATGACAGCGGTGTGTCTGATGATACCATCCTGGAAAATGGCCAGATCCGTTGTGCCCCCGCCTATGTCAACCAATGCAACACCTGCCTCCTTCTCGTCCTCTCCCAAAACAGCGTCTGCTGAAGCCAATGGCTCCAGAATAAGATCGGCAACCTCCATGCCCGAATTCAGCACGCAACGTTGAATGTTGCTCGCAGCAGTGACCATGCCCGTAATGATGTGGAAATTGGCCTCCAGACAGGTGCCGTAGATCCCAATCGGATCACGTATGCCGTTCTCCTTGTCTACGGTGTAATCTTGTGGAATCACATGAATGATCTTCTCACCCGGTGGCATCACCAGCTTGTGCATGTTGTTAATCAGCAGGTCAATATCCTGCTGGGTGATGGTCTCTTCAGGCTCATCACGCATAATGTTTCCACGGTGTTGCAGGCTCTTGATATGCTGCCCTGCAATACCAACGTACAGGCGCTTTATGTCAACCTGTGACGACTCCTCTGCCATCTGAACAGCCGTACGAATCGATTCTACAGTGCGCTCGATGTTTACCACTACGCCACGACTTACACCAATACTGTCAGCGCGACCCGATCCTAAGATTTCGATCTTTCCGTATTGGTTCTTCCTGCCAACAATGGCAGCAATTTTGGTTGTGCCAATGTCTAGTCCTACAATAATTGGAGATGTTGTTGCCATATGCTTTGTGTTTTTATCTGTTTGTACATATTACTTGGTTGCTGTGTTTTATATTGATTTTTCGGTAAGCGTTCCACCCGGTCCTGACAGTTCCCTTGCGGTAAAAGGCCATAAGCTTCTCAAATTTATAGTCAAGGTTGTCGGCATTACCAATCAGTATGATGTGATCATCAATGGTTGGTACCAGCTCAAGATCTTTGTCGTCACGGACATAGATTTGCGCGATCAGAGATTTATAGAAGGGGTCACTGCTAAGGAACATGGCTGTCTTATAAATCTCATGTATTACACTCTCTTTTGGCAGGCTGTGAACAGATTTTCCTCTCAGCATACGCAGCGTGTCTAGGATCATTCCGCTGGCCACCGGAACGCGCGGTCCTCCATGCGGCGGTACCGGGAGTAGCAGTCCATCGTCGGCAAGCAACAACGATGAACCATGTATATCATACACCCTCGTAATGATGCCCCTTGGGAATACTTTTGCCTTCAGCACGCCATGGAGCGTGAAGTAGAGGTCAACGTCTGATATATAGGGCAGTCTTATCAGATGCCGGTGTAGTCCGGGAAGGTCTATCTCTTTTAGCTTCAACCCCCTGATCGTGTCACTGTAATCTTTCAGATGCTGTATCACAGCCTCTTCATCAACAGAGACGCCCGCAGTATGTGGCTCTAGTACCACCACTATGTCAGAGCATAGGATCTCCCTTTGTTGTTGCAGCGCCACAAACAGCAGGATTAGCAGTAACACCCCTCCGGCTGCAATCATCAGCACCTTTGCCCATCTTTTTATCTTCATGATGACACCTCCTTCTTAAAGAGATCTGCTATATCAGGCACAATGGTGTCAATGTCACCTGCTCCCATGGTGATCAAAACCTCCGGTGGGTTCTTTGCAAGGTGATCGACTACTTCTTCTTTTGGTATGAGTGTTTTATTCTGATGTTTGATTTTTTCCAGTATCATTTGTGAGGATACGCCCGGGATTGGTTCTTCACGAGCAGGATAGATATCCAACAGGATGATGTTGTCTAATTGTTCCAGACTGGCAGCGAATTCATTAGCAAAGTCACGTGTTCTGGTAAAGAGGTGTGGTTGGAAGATTCCGGTAACGGGTTTTCCGGGCCGCACTTTTTTAACAGATGCGATACACGCATCCAATTCACGTGGGTGGTGTGCATAGTCATCGATATAGAGTAGGTCATCCCTGTCAATTTGTATATCGAAGCGCCGCACCACGCCGCGGTATGAGGCAAGTCCTTCGGTGATGGCCTGTTTTGAGGCCCCGGCCCATTGAGCGGCGGCAGCTGCTGCCACGGCGTTTTCGACGTTGTGTCTGCCGGGGATTCCCAGTACCATGCCGGGCCATACTTCTCCATCAAGCACCAGGTCAAAGCGCACCGAGAGCCCTTCGTCAACGATGTTTTCTGCCCGCCAGGGCACATCTTCGCCGGAGGCGCTGTAGCGATGCAATGGCCTGCTTAGTGTGAGATTTGCCGTAGGACCCGCCATCAAAGGCTGCTGCCCGTTTAATGCGCCAAAACGGGCAAAAGCCTGTTTCATCTGATCATGGGTCTCGTAGACATCCAAATGGTCAGCGTCAGTTGAGGTGATCACTGAGAAATCAGGTGCCAAATGGAGAAATGAACGATCAAACTCATCTGCTTCTACCACCAGATAACGACTCCCTTCAGAAAAGACGAAGTTGGAGTTGTTGCTTTTGGTGATTCCTCCTATGAAAGCGGTGACAGGTATCTCTGCTGTTTGCAGCAGGTGTGTCACAAGAGAAGAGGTGCTGGTTTTGCCATGCGTGCCAGCGATGGCAATGGTTTTCATTGCGCGTGATACCATGCCGAGCAGTTCAGCCCTTTTCATAACCGGCACCCCCAGTTCCAGCACTGCCCTGCGCTCCTGCAGCGACGAAGGGATGGCCGGTGTGATCACCACAAGGTCGGTGTCAGAAGGGATTAGATCAGGACGATCGTTGTAGTGGAGTTTGGCCCCCTCTCGCTCCAATGTTGCAGTGAGCGGCGTGGGCGTACGGTCATATCCGTGCACCACAACCCCTTTCATCAGAAACCAGCGAACCAATGCACTCATACCAATACCACCAGCTCCCAGAAAATATACTTTTTTTACATTGTCGGAACCAATCATGTAATCCCTTTGATACAGATTGTAACCGGCTATCACATCCCTTACCATTTTGGCTATGCAAGTGTCAGCGCCAAAAGATCCCATTTTTTGAACCTGCCTGCTCATTTTCTGCAGGCTGCCCGGGTCGTTTATCAGCGTCAGGATGAGGTCTGCTAACTCCTCTTTTACCTTGTTGTCCGGGAGTAACTTTGCACCGCCCAGCCTTGCCACGGCAGAGGCGTTGACAGATTGGTGGTCTTCAGCTGCGAAGGGAAATGGAACCAGAATTGAAGGTCTCCCTGTCAGAGCGATCTCTGCGATGGTCAGGGCGCCGGCACGCGCTACCACCAGGCTTGCAGCTCCATAGGCCATGTCCATCTCCCTGATAAAGGGGAGTGCCACCACCCCCGACAGGCTGCGCTCTTTAATCAACGCCTCCGCCTGTGCATGAAAAACCTTCCCTGTTTGCCATATCACCTGTATGCCCGCCTGTACCAGACCGGGCAATGCCAGCTCCATCGCCAGATTCATGCTGCGGGCACCTTGACTGCCTCCTATCAACAGCACCACCGGTTTCTCCTTGTTCAATCCGAAATATTCACACCCTGCTGCACGTAATTGGCCGGCTCCGGATAACTCTGACCTGACCGGATTGCCGGTCATCACAACACGCCGACCACCAAAATGGCGCTCCATACCGGGGAAAGCTGTGCAAATCAATGAGGCACGCTTGCCAAAATAACGGTTCACCTTGCCGGGTATAGAGTTTTGTTCCTGGATCACGATAGGAATACCCAGTAACTTTGCGACCACCAAAGCGGGTGCTGAAGCAAATCCGCCTACCCCAACCACAGCCTTCGGACGGAACCGAACCAGAATAAAAAATGCCTGTACCACAGAAACCAACAAACGGATCGGCAGCAACAGACCTGCCAGCGAGAAGAGCCGTGTGATGCCCCTCACAGGTAGCCCTTTGATCGTGAAACCTGCCTCCGGCACCTTGTCCATCTCCATCTTCCCCTTTGCTCCAATGTACAATAGATTCTTCCGGCCAATAAAAGGCTCCAGCGCATTCCCGATGGAGATGGCAGGAAACACATGACCTCCGGTGCCGCCACCGGTGATCACGATTCGTTCCGGTATGTTCCTTTTATTGCGCTTCATCCTGAATCTGTTCTGTTTCACGACTGATACTTAACATGATGCCTATAGAAATGGAGGTAAACCAGATGGATGTTCCACCCATGCTCACCAAAGGCAACGGTTGCCCTGTGACTGGCAGCAGACCGGTGGTTACCGCCATATTGATCATTGCCTGAAAGACGAGACTAAAGCCAAGCCCCACCGCCAGCAACGCCCCGAAGGTGCCGGGGCTCCTGACCGATATGCGTATGCTGCGGTATAACAAGATCAAATACAACAGCAGAATAATCACCCCACCGATCAAACCATACTCTTCAATGATAATTGCATAGATAAAATCTGAAAAGGGATTGGGTAGGTAATTGCGTTGAATACTGTTACCAGGCATTTGTCCCACCACTCCACCGGAAGCAATGGCAATCTTTGACTGTCGCAGTTGGTACACTTCATCCATTTCGCCGGCCGAGTATCTGTTGATACGCTCAGACCAGGTGCCCAGTCGCATCTGGCGGTCCTCAGGCAGCAACGAAACAAACCCTACAAAGAGGATGAGCATGACAGCTCCAATGGCTGCAAGCAACATGATGTGACGTGTTCTGGCCCTGCCTACATATAGGAGTACCATGGAGGATGCAAAAAGTATCGCTGCCGTAGAGAAGTTTGCCGGAAGAATCAGTAAGCATATCACTATAATAGGAACCAAAAGGGGAAGAAAGCCGCCCCTCCAGCTATGAATCCGGTCTTGTGACAACGTAATACTCCTTGCCAGGAACATCGTGAGCGCTAGTTTGGCAAAGTCGGAGGTTTGAAATGAGAGATTGATGACCGGGATGATGACCCACCTTTTGGCCTCATTGATGCTGGCACCTTTAAAGATGGTTAACAAAAGCAGCGGAATAGCGATGAGTATAGCGAAACGGGAAAGCCCGGCATAGTTGGGGTATCGCACCAGATGCGCAATATACATCAGTGCAAGTCCAAAGAGAAAGATTCCCAAATGTCGGATCAGATAATAAGCCCCCCCTTCGCCCTGACTGAAGGCCAACGTCCGGGTAGAGCTATATACCGCCAACAGAGAGAATAGGGAGAGGATTACTACCACCACCCAGATGACCCTGTCGCCTTGTATCGGTATACGAATTGATTTCACTTTCAGGATAATTATTGTTTACAATTCTCTTACTGCATGCTTGAACTGAACACCACGGTCCTCATAGTTCTCAAACAAGTCAAAGGAAGCACACGCCGGTGAAAGCAGCACCACATCCCCATCATCCGACAGGGCATAGGCTGCCTTGACGGCATCCATCATCGACTGCACTTCTATCACCGTAGGAACAACCCCTCCGAAGTTGCTGAGAAGTGGTGCGTTGTCAACCCCCAGACAGACAAGCCCCTTCACCTTGTCAGCAGCCAGCGAATGAAGCATAGAGTAGTCGTTCCCCTTGTCGATGCCGCCGGCAATCCAGATCACCGGGCGCGTCTGACACTCAAGAGCGTACCAGGTGGCGTTCACATTGGTCGCCTTCGAGTCATTGATAAACTCTACACCATGTACACTGGCCACCGATTCAAG
>SKPS01000276.1 GCA_007119395.1 Lentimicrobiaceae bacterium | reverse complement strand
ATAATTCTATTTTTTCTATTAATTAAAAAAAATCTAAAACTATAGCAATGGAAAACAATCAAAACGATTTCCACGTCAGCTTTTTCAAACCGGTAACCAACAAAGCCAGAAGAAACCGCAACATGATTATTTGGCTGGTTGCCATTTGGGCCACGGCTGTTTTTGGGTTCCAGATCCTTTTGAGGGTGGTGGGTGAACCTGTACCGGAGCCTTCCTACGAAAGTTTCGTGTCGGTATGGGATCAGATTGAAGGGGGAGAACCGGGTCGGTCTGATCTGAAAACTTTTGGCCATTCAGTACTCGGTGTGTTAGGCAAAGTGTACATCCAGCAGGATTATAAGGAAGCATTGGCTAATTCTTTCACTTGGTCTGTTTTTCAGATGGCTGAAGAAGAAGAATTGGCGATGCTGGAGAAATTGCTTGCAGATTTCCGTGACAAGACCGAGACAAGCGATGGCATCCTTGACCCTGAATACATTATGGCCAGGGATGCACTGGAGTCGAAAGTTGCCGGAATGCTTGATGTTGCCGATGAGGACCCCCGGAGGTTGGTAATCCCTTTTATGCTGGCTAAGGGCGACCCCGGCCAGTTAGCTGCTTCAGACCTTGAGATGACGGAAACAGCCATGGAACTCTACCTGATCCACAACAGATCTTTCCTTACGGATACCAGATTCCTGGGTTTTCCTTTCCATTATTTCTACTCGGCTGTGTTCCTGCTGATACTTTTTATAGGGCTATGTTGGGCATACTGCGTCATTACTGACCGGAGAGAAGCCCAGGACCAGGCTTTAGGTGTTGAGTATTAATCCAAAAAAACAACTACAACCAATGAAAAGAATACTCTTTCTGTTATCGATGATTCTGGTCTCTTTTTCGGCCAATGCAGCGGCCACTGCTACTGAGCTTGAAGGAAGTTTCAAGGTGGGCCCGGCTATTATTTTGATCCTGATACTGGTTACGTTTGTTATGGTTGGTATTTTGTTCCGTGCGAAGGACACTACCGATTATTATGCGGCCGGCCGTAGTATTTCGAGGGTGGGATCCGGAATGGCCATCGCATCCAACTGGATGAGTGCCGCCAGCTTCCTGGGTATGGCTGCCATTATGTTCGGCATGGGATACCATGGACTGGCCTATGTGGTTGGATGGACTGGCGGTTATGTGCTACTGCTCATCCTTATGGCAGGGCAGATACGTAAGTATGGTAAATACACTGCCCCCGACTTTATCGGCGACAGGTATTACTCGAAGTCACTGAGGGTGATTGCCGCCATCATTGCCATATTTATTTCTATCTCCTATGCTGTGGGTCAGTTTGGTGGTATCGGGCTGATGTTTAAATGGATCCTGGGTATCGACTATGTTTGGGCGTTGCTGCTCGGTAGCTCTGTTGTACTGGCCTATACGCTGATCTCAGGTATGCTCGGTGTGACCAAGAACATGCAGATCCAGTATGTTATCATTGCCACTTCGTTTTTGATACCCCTGTTTGTTTTGCTGTTCAAGTTCGACTATTTCTGGCTCCTGCCGCCCATAGGATATGGCTCCATTGTTTCGGATATCACCTACGGAATTGACCTGTCAACCTCCGGCCAACTGCTTAACAGCTACGGGCACCAGTTTGCCATCGTGGCTTCACCCGAGTATTCCATGCCGTGGGCCGCATCATCCGGTGGTACCTTCTTCCAGTGGATGGCTATCGTATTCGCACTGATGATTGGAACAGCCGGACTTCCTCATGTTATCCAAAGGTTTTATGTGGTTCCCAATCCAAAAGATGCCAGATGGTCGGTGGTGTGGGGCTTGTTTTTTATCTGTATTATTTATTGGACCGCCCCGGTGTATGCCGCTTTTGGAAAGATGTTTGCCGTACATCCTGAGGTGGGTGCTCTGGCCGTAGATGCCATTGTGGTCTATACCGCTCAATTGGGTAATGTACATCCCCTCATCGTTGGCCTGCTGGCCGCCGGTGGCGTATCAGCCTCTTTCTCCACAACCTCCGGACTACTGGTTACAGGGGCTTCGGCATTCTCTCACGACCTTTACGTGAAGGTGATAAACCCTGAAGCAACTGCACGCAAACAACTTATGATAGCAAGAGTTGGAACCATTACCATGGCTATTATTGTGGTGCTTATCGCACTCCTTGAGCTGGCTCTGATCGCTGAGCTGGTAGCCCTCGCCTTCTCACTGGCAGGATGTACCATCTTCCCGCTCTTCCTGCTCGGAATTTGGTGGAGTGGATCAAACAGGGCAGGTGCCAAAGCCGGCCTGATCACCGGAGGAATAGTCTCGGTGGTGGCACTCACCTACTTCATTGGTGGAAAAGTGGGAGCAACCCTCCCCGCTCAGGACTTTATGAATTACTACCTGGGCGCTTGGTATTTTGCATGGGTAGGTGCCCCACTCGCCATCATTACCAATATCGTGGTGTCAAAATTCACCAAACCTACTCCCGTTGAAGTGAGACAGTTCCTGGTAGAACAAGTGCACGCTGAGTAAATGAGAGTATTTAAAGACAAAAGAACCAGAACGCTCATCATCATCATGAGCGCTCTGGTTTTTATTGCAATCATCATAGCCCATTTCTGGTTTAAGTATGAAAACGAATCTACTGACCCGAGGGTAGTAGAAGCCAACAACCTGTATGCCGGGTATAATACACTGGCCCGAGCCGCCGAATTCGATCAGGTGTTTCTCTTGCTCGATACACTGGAAGCCATCTACCGGAATATCCCCCACTACAGAAATTCATATGAGGTAGGTGTACTCCACAACAACAGAGCCGCAGCATGTATCACTCTGGCCATCGCACCGGACAACAAAGACAGTGTGAAGATAGACTCCCTCTTTTCTGCTGCCAAATTCTTTGTCTTGAAAAGCATTGTAATTTACAATGAATGGCTGAAAAAATGGGGTGACCTTGATGAGAAGCAGACCATGGAAAAACTGGCGGCCTATTTCAAACCCGATGATCCAGTGTTCCAGGGAAAGAATATCGACAGGTACAGGCGAAAGAGGGCCAGGGAGATAGAAGAAGCCAGACACGAAACACCCAGAAGGTTATCTGCCAGCCATACTAATCTTGGTATCATCCACAGACACAGAAAAGAGTATGACGAAGCTGTGGAACAATACCTTGTAGCCCTTGAGCTATGGGGTGATAATCTGGCAGCAGAAAACAACATGAATATTCTGCTCAACAAACCTTTGAAGAAACGAAGCCTGTTCAGGAGGATTTTTCCGAAAGACAGGATTAGCCGTTAACGACCGGTTACTGCTTGAGAAGATCAGTGAGGTTGGGTAATACAGGCTTCGTTATCGACAATCCGGTGGCTGGAGGTTCCTCCGGAGTGAATTGATGCCAGGTGCTGTTGAAAGGTGATTTATCAGATAGGTGTGCGCGGATTCTCTTCAGTTTTCGGCTTACTGGCCGGTGGGGCGGTTTTTGGCTTGATGATGCTTGGCCGTTTCTTCCTCTTCAGTACCGGAAACTCACCCATGTCGCAGATCATCAGACCGGCTCGTTTGATCAAAAAATAGGCTATTGCAAGGGCAACTACCAACGCAGCAATCCCTAAAATGGTGCCGCCGTCCATCTCTTCAATTTTCAGCACGACCACCTTACGAGCTAAGGCAATGATGGCAACAAGTACCACCACCTCTACATGCACCACATTCTCCTTTAAATACACTTTGATGGTGTCTAGAAGCTCAATGCCTATCAGTACCAGAAGGAATACCCCAAACAGATCCAGCAGGCGGTCGAGGTTAATGAGAATATTTCGTGATTCGATGATACTGACAACAACATGGTATCCCAGCTCAATGGTAGCCAGCAATAAAACGATGGCCATCATCACGATCAGCGCATAAATAATGACACGTTCAATGTGACGTGAAGCCGTGGTTATCCTTTTCATAGACGGTATGTGCTTTAAAAAAAATTTCGTTAAAGATACGAATAATTGTCCGATTTCCGACTTTCCGGCAACTATACAGTAAAAGAACAAAGGAATGCGTTACCTGGTTTTACACATCATGTTGTTTGCTGGTTGTTGTAAGCTTTGCGCTCAGGTTGATGATTCGTGGAGGGGAATCAACGGATTACGTTTTATGTTTTACAATGTGGAGAACTTGTTTGATCCGTTTAATGATACGTTGAAGCGGGATGACGATTTCACACCTGATGGCGACAAGCGTTGGACGTGGAGGAGGATGCAGGAGAAATGTGGTGGTATTGCCCGGGTAATGATTGCAGCGGGGGGATGGGAGGCGTTGGAGATGGTTGGTTTGTGTGAGGTTGAAAACCCATTGGTTATTAGGCAACTGGTGCAACACCCCCTGCTGCAGCCTTATGGTTTCAGGTATGTGGTCACCAGGTCACCCGACCGGCGGGGCATCAACCTCGCCTTTCTGTACAGGCCTGAAAAGGTCACTTTGTTATATCATCGTGATATCCCGGTAACGGATCCTGACAGGCCCGGTTGGGTAACCCGCGACATAATGTACGTTAAGTTGCTCACCCTGTTGAACGACACCTTGCATCTGTATCTGAATCACTGGCCCTCAAGGTGGGGCGGCAAAGAGCAGTCGGCACCCCGCAGGGCGTTGGCAGCCAGTGCGCTTCGTGCTCATGTTGACTCGCTGATGGCGCTCCCGTTCCCGGTCTATATTCTGATCAGCGGTGACTTCAACGACGAGCCTTCCGACAGCTCAGTTCGTTATATTCTGGGGGCAGTACCACCGGATAGCCCCTGTGGCAGTGATCTGGTCAACCTCACCTGGCCGCAATATCAGGCCGGAGAAGGTACACACGCCCACCGCCATGCAACCGGGATCCT
>SKPS01000308.1 GCA_007119395.1 Lentimicrobiaceae bacterium | reverse complement strand
TCTTGCTCTTCTTCTTTTTCTTCGGTGGTTCCACGCCGGCATCTTCGTTCAGGAATCTGAGGTAGAACGGATTGGCTTCATTGCGGCCTTTGGATTTCTTCTTTTTGCCCGGTGCCGTATTTCGTTCACCTTTTGTATTACCGGGTCGACTCCCTCTGTGCCCCCCACGCTGGCTTGACTTCGGCTTGCTCTCTTCAGCGAAATTCACCTCCAGAGAAACGTCGTCGTAAGCGACTCCCCGAAACCCATTGATGAGTTTTGCGGCAGCTGCCGCTTCCACTTCAAAAAAGGAGAAGTTGCGTTGGATATCGATCTTGCCGATCAGTGTGCGCCTGTTTTTGCCATGGTCGTTGATCAAGCCGATCATCTTCGGAGGTGTCAGTCCGTTTTTTGAACCCACATTCACAAACAGCCTGGCAAACTCCGCTTGCTCTTCACGATTGCGTCTGCGTGCGTCACCTCTGTCGTGGCTGCCGCGCTCTGACCTGCTGCCGCGCTCTGACCTGCTGTCGCGCTGCCCTCTCTTCTCTTTGGTTACGTTGATGTCACCAGCGTGTTTGTAATAGTCGAGGAAACGGTTAAACTCTATCGACACAAATTTTTTGATCAGCTCTTCGCGGCTGAGCCACTCCAGCTTCTTGTATATCACCGGCATATACTGTTCGATCTGTTCGTCATTCACGATGATATGCTCCATCTTATCGATGAGGTTGAAGAGTTGTTTTTCGCAGATTTCGTGTCCTGAGGGCACCATCATTCGTTGGAATTCTCTTCCGGTGATTCTTTCCAGGTCACGGATCCTGCCGGTTTCACGGGTATGGATGATTGAGATGGAGACGCCTTGTTTTCCGGCTCTTCCTGTACGTCCGCTGCGGTGGATATACGCTTCCGGGTCGTCAGGGAGGTTGTAGTTGATGACATGGGTGAGGTCGCTCACATCAAGTCCGCGTGCTGCCACATCCGTGGCTACAAGCATCTGTAGTGTCTTGTTTCTGAAGCGTCCCATCACATGGTCGCGCTGTGCCTGCGACAGGTCGCCATGCAGCGCATCGGCATTGTAACCATCCTGGATCAGCTTCTCGGCTACATCCTTTGTCTCTTGGCGGGTACGACAAAAGATAATGCTGTAGATGCCGGGGTGTATGTCAGCGATCCGCTTCAGTGCCAGATAGCGATCGCGTGCATGTACCATATAATAGTGGTGATGTACATTGCCGGTGCTTACATTTCGTTCGCCAATGGTGATCTCCAGGGGGTTGTGCATGTATTTTTCAGCGATCTTCCGGATACCGGCAGGCATGGTAGCCGAGAAGAGCAGTGTACGCTTCTCGGCCGGCGTCTCTGCAAGAATGCTGTCGAGATCCTCCTGAAAGCCCATGTTCAGCATCTCATCTGCTTCATCAAGCACCAACCAGCGAAGCTGCCGGATGCTTAATACCTTGCGCTTGATCAGGTCGAGAGCCCTGCCCGGTGTGCCCACTACGATGTGAACACCATCCTTGAGCTTTCTGATCTGTCGGGTGATATCTGCACCACCATATACAGGACAAACCTTCAGCCGGGGGAGAAATTCAGCGTAGTTCTCCAGGTCTTTGGTGATCTGAATACATAACTCCCGCGTCGGACAAAGTATCAGTCCGGAGATGTTCGAAGATGTGGTATCTGTTTGCTCCAGCAATGGAAGCCCGAATGCTGCTGTTTTCCCTGTACCGGTCTGTGCCAATGCAATGATGTTCTCGTTGCCTTGCAATATGGCTGGAATCACCTCGGCCTGTACCGGTGTGGGGGTTTCAAAACCTAATGATTTAATGGCCTCCAGCATCTTGTCGCCAAGGCCTGTCTCGTTGAAATGTGTCATATGATGGTTGGTAATAATTAGTGAAAAGTGAAAAGTGAAAAGTTGAAAAATAGAACAATGAGTCAATGATAAGATGGGATAGTGAGGAGTGAATCGTTGAATAATAATCTGTTACCTTATGCAAAAAATTCACTCCCGGGGCGATTGTTTTGCGGGTGCAAAGATACAATAAATATTTTATTTGATTCGACCTCTGTTTTCAGCGGGCAGTTTCTTTTTTTGAGGTGCTGGTATTCGAAATACAACAGTCGTCACCTTATCTGTCATTCGAAAAAAAAACCATGGGTTTGTTGTAGGCTATAGCCATATACAGATGCCATCCCGTCATGGCATCCCCTCTCTTGGATATTTTGTCCCGACAATGCGGAAAGGTGATGGTGGTAGTTTATGGATATATAACTTTTTTGCCGATACCGTCAGGTATCGTGCAACCTTAAAACCCCGGAATCGGGGTTTAATAAGGGTAGCCCCGGGTCGCAACCCGGGGTAGATCGTAGTGGGAGCCACAACCCACGAATGTGGGTTGAATAGAAGCCTGCAAAGGATCTACATTGCTATATTTCACAGCACACCATAATGCCCTATTCAACCCACTTCGTGGGTTGCCGGTGCTGTGCCTTCTTACCCCGGGTGCAACCCGGGGCTACCTTTGTTGAACCCCTGTTCAGGGGTTCTAATTTGGTTCCGATGCCTGACGGCATCGGAATACTGCCACCCTGCACGAAGGGTTGGTAAATACTTAAGCTTTAGATTTATGCCTTGTCTTTCTTGATTAAAAGATGACTGTACCGTAATCCTTTTGTATAAAGAGTAAGCTGGGTGATCGGTTGCAAGATTCCGGAGTATATTGACCCCCTCCATGGAAGTTTGAGCGCTACACTTTTAAAGAGGAACAACCCATTTCAACTCATTTCAACCCATTTAAACGATCTCAACCTCCATAATAAAGTGTTTTTCTCCTTGAGGCCAGCACCTCAAAAAAAGATTTGGCCTATATTCAGCTTTTTCAAACCAAAAAAACGCATTACTTTTGGGGGGTTAATCAGGAAACCACATTCAACCGGATCTATGACGAAAAGCCTTGTTCAACAGATTGCCCGGAAGACCTATCGATATCTTGTTCACCCATTGATGAAGCGGGTTGCACGCAAGCTTTCCGCCGGGATACCCAGACACCCTTTGTTGCAGCGTCATGTTGCCAACGGGCGTTTGCTTGCCAGCAGAGAGGTGTTATTGGAACATCTTCCTCAGGGTGGTATTGTGGCGGAGATCGGTGTTGATGAAGGCAGGTTCTCACGTTCCATTTTGGATCTGAACCGTCCGGAAAAGCTACATCTTGTTGACCTGTGGGGTAGCAAGCGGTATGGCAAAGCGAAACAGAGAGGGGTGGAGGAGCAGTTTGCCCGGGAGATTGAAACGGGGCGTGTGACCCTCCACGTGGGCTATTCAACAGAAGTGGCCAACCATTTCAACGATCACTATTTCGACTGGATTTATATTGACACGTCTCACTCTTACAAGGTGACCATTTCTGAGCTGGAGGCATACCGTACCAAGGTGAAACCCGGTGGCATCATCGCAGGCCACGATTATGTGATCTGTAACTGGAATGGCATGGTTCGGTATGGTGTGATTGAGGCGGTATATGAGTTTTGCTCCAGGCATGATTGGGAGATTCTTTGGCTCACCACTGAGATCACTGACAATCCAAGCTTTGCCATCAGGCAGATCGTTGAGTAGGGGTGATGTTAAGTACATGGCATGGACATTCAATTTGATAAAGTATGAGTCGTATTGCAGTAGGAGTTGACATCGGGGGCAGCCATGTCACCAGTCAGTTGTATGAAATAGAGCACCACCAGTTGGTGGAAGGGACCCGTTCCCGTTTGCCCATTGACTGTCATGGTGAGGCGGGGGAGGTATTGGACGGTTGGTGCAGAGCCATTCGTGGGTCAACAGGTGGTCACAGCCTGGTCGCCATGGCGGGTATCGGTTTTGCTATGCCCGGCCCTTTTGATTACCCATCTGGTGTGGCCCGGTTTCGTGGGGTTGAGAAGTTTGATGCACTGTATGGCGTGGATGTCAGGCGTGAGGTGATGGAGCGTTTGGATCTGCCACAGGGGTATCCCGTTGTCTTTCAAAACGATGCCACTTGCTTTGCCATTGGGGTGTCGTATGAGAGCGAGGTGAAGAAACATGCGAGGTTCCTGGCCATCACCTTAGGAACCGGATTTGGCTCCACCTTTATTCACAACCACCAGCCTGTCGCCGGCCAGGATGGAGTGCCTCAAAGCGGATTCCTCTACGATGAACCTTTCAACGGTTCCAATGCCGACAATCACTTCTCAACACGTTGGTTCACTAAAAGATATCAGAACCTGACGGGTAAAAAGGTCTCAGGCGTGAAAGAGCTTGCCGACATGGCCTCAGACGATCAGGTTGTGGCAACCCTGTTCCGTGACTTTGGCGACAACCTTGGGTTTTTCCTTGCTCCCTATCTCAAAAGTTTCAATGCAGCGTGTTTGGTGATGGGAGGCAACATTGCCCTGGCTTATCCGCTGTTCCGGGATCGTTTACACCAGAAGCTTCATGCTGCCGGCATCCACCCTGAGGTTTTGGTCTCATCCCTCGGCGAGGAAGCTGCCTTGTCAGGTGCTGCCGCTCTGTGCAGTGCAACCGGCGGCAGGGTCGGGTAGAGGTACTCCATTGATCAGCATCAAACATCAATCTAACAACATGAACACACAATCCACTTCAGCCTCTTACGCCGTTCTGGTGCCTGTAATGCTCAGTTTCTTTGTGATGAGTTTCTGTGATCTGGCCGGTATTGGTGTGGACCATGCCAAGGCCGATTTCCATCTTTCGAACAGGATGGCTCAGATGATCCCCATGGCGGTGTTTGTCTGGTTTTTCCTCCTTTCGGTACCGGTTGGGATCCTTCAGGACCGCATCGGCAAGCGCAACATGGTGAACATTGGCATGACGGCCACTGCAGCCGGCTTGATCCTGCCGGTGGTCATCTATACATGGCCTGTGTTGCT
>SKPS01000092.1 GCA_007119395.1 Lentimicrobiaceae bacterium | reverse complement strand
TTTACCCGCATGTTGTATCCTCTGCTGGACGCAACCTTGCTCTGGGGTGGCCTATACCTGATCAAAGAGTACTGGGCATCCCACGTGCGCTTCGGTGTAGGCACCGATTACCCGTCTGAACTGATGTTCCTTGTGGTACCCGCCTATATACTGGTATGGCTTCTGGCGATGTTCTTCTCTGGTGTTTACGATAAGCCCCTGGTGATCAACAAGGTATGGAAGGGCATGGGTGCCGGCACCCTGGTCATCCTGGTGGTGTATGCCCTGCTGCCCGAAACGGCACGGTTTAGTCGCGCCCTGATCATACTGGGTTTTCTGTACGCCTCACTGGCATTGCCATTTTACAGATACCTTCTGAGCCTGACAGGCAGCTCTGCTTTCGCAATCGACAGCAGCCGGCAACGCCGGTTTGCCGTGATCGGACATCCCGATGAAGCGGAACGGGTGGCCAATATTGTCAGAAGGAGTCACCCCGATGCCGCCTTTGTAGGGCTGGTTTCGATCCACAACACCGAAGAGAGAAAAGGGGTATTGGGACATCTCGGGCAGCTCTCAGAAATCATCGCGGTGTATCAGATCCAGGAACTGATCTTCTGCCTTCGCGACATAGAAGCCAGGCAGATCATCGACCTGATGACCACTCCGTTCCCCGGAAACCCTGAGTTCAAAATCGCACCGCCTGAGAGTGCCTTTCTGGTCGGGTCAAGCTCCATTGCCGGTATCGACGAGCTGCAATCGCTCCACTTCAACACCATTGCAGCCAAAGGGAACCGCAGAAACAAACGTTTCCTCGACATCCTTATCTCCGTTGGACTGTTGGGTGCCTCCCCTTTAATACTCCCCTGGCAGAGAGAGCCCGGAGGGTTCATCAGAAACTGCTTCAGGGTGCTGTTGGGCAGGAAGAGCTGGGTGGGATACCATACGGCCCCTTCAGGAGATACCAACCAGCAGCTGCCGGCCATCAAAAACGGGGTACTGGGTCCGGCAGACGCCATCAAACTCCACATCGATGACCAACAGATGCTTCAAGGCCTTAACCTGCTATATGCCAGAGACTATAAAATAATCACCGATATCAGAATCATCCTGATGAACTTCCGGGAATTGGGAAGGGAAGCCTTACCTGCGCCCCAGCCATAACCTGCGTGAAGAAGTAAACGAACCCGAATGGGTGGAAACCCGCAACACCGCCACTCCCACCGGGAACGTGTGCGTAAAGATGGTAACCTCGCGGTACAGGTTTTCAGCACTGAACAGCAGCCTGCCATCCAATGTAAACATGGCTACTGCAAACGGCTCCTGCGCAAACTCAACCATCCGGATAGTGATCTCTCCCGTTCGGCTCGAAGTGACCACAAAACCTTCCTGTCCCAAACCAAACACATCAACCCAAACCACCTGGCTGAATCCCAAACCGATCAGCTCTGTGCGGTAATAGTTTCTGACACCGACCACCGGAAACGAATCACGGAAGTCATACGCTTCATCCACCTCGGTGCTGCCACATATGCCGCTTATCATCCCCACCTCACCCCATGTCTCCCCATCAACCGATCGAAGAATACGGGTGCCGTTACACTGGTTGCCACCGGGAATCACCCATGAAAGATGTACTTGCTCACCAACAGCACGACCCAGAAAGCTTTTCAGCAAAAAGATGTCATTCTGGCCATCCAACAACACAGGAAAGACCAGCAGCAAAGTTATCGTAAACAATAACCTGTTACCTCTCATACCTTTAGCGTAGGTTCACTTAGTTCAACAAACAAACAAGCAGTTGGTTCGCTGTTAAAGCCTGATAGGCTGGATATTGAGTTATGAGTTTTTAATACGCGCCCATAAACCAATTCGTATCTCGTAGGGACAGGATTTTGGCTATTGGCTGTTGGCTTTTGGCTTTTGGCTTTCTTACACTGAGCTTCGCAGAGGAAAAAAGGAGTTTCACGGAGAAAGACTGGCTTTTAGCCTTTGGCTTTCGGCAGTTAGGTCCACCCGCAAACCATGCTATGTCCCGTAGGGACAGGATATGGGATGTTGGCTATTGGCTTTTGGCTTTTGGCTGTTTGCCGTTTGCTTTTTTTTGGTCCACCCGCAAACCATGCTATGTCCCGTAGGGACAAGATATTGGTAGAAACGGAGCCCACACACACCCAATGTCCCGTAGGGACATGATATGGGATGTTGGCTTTTGGCTTTTGGCTTTTGCAGTTTGCTTTTATTACTTTTTTAGGTTACACCCGCAAACCATGCTATGTCCCGTAGGGACAAGATATTGGTAGAAACGGAGCCCACACATAAACCCGTTGTCCCGTAGGGACATGATATGGGATGTTGGCTCCGCGGAAGCGGGGTGGCAGTTGGGTGCGATAAAATATAAACAGGCGTAGTCAGCAGAATAGAGAGATCTTTTACCATTTTTTTTCAAAAAAGTAAAAATAAATTTGGTTTCGGACAAAAAAATGTATTAGTTTTAACGCATGAAATTTACATCAAATCATCATACGGTGACACACACAGTGAATTACACCATAACCATTCCCTTTATCACGACCATTATGATCAGGGAGCTCCGCCGGACAAGTGGGTGGTTGCGGCTTGGTGTTTTCTCGCATGAAGGAAAAACTTCCGGTTTGGTGTTGTCTCTTTTAAAAATTTTTCGTCAGGCGCTAGAGAGAGAGAGAGAGAGAGAGAGAGAGAAGTAATCAGCGAGTTACGTATTTTGGGGGCTGTTTGTGCCTCTACTCAATATCGATTTTTTGGTTGGGGAAGAATGACTTTGAGCTGATCAGTCCTCCACTCCCGATCTTTTTCTAAAAAAATCATTAACAGTTCAAAATCATCATTATGAAAACACAAACCATATTATTCCTGGTATGCTCATGGGTATTATTAAGCACAGCCTTTACCCAGAATCCAATGGCGCCCCAATTCAACATGAACGGAGAACCCAAGTGGAAACTGCAATGGCATGACGAATTCGATTTTTTTGATCATGCCAAGTGGAACATCCGGCAGTATTATGATCACTGGGGTACCAAACACGCAGTTGCATTGCACTCTAATGTTCAGGTCAAGGATGGGCATCTAATACTTTACTGCCGAAAACAGGATACTGTCTGTCCTCCTGGGGCACTACATCAATGGGGCTGTGTCAAACAATATCATGACTCCAATTATATTTACAATTACACCTGGGGCTATATTGAATCCAGGTGCGACTTTTTTGCTCATTACGGTTACATTGAAGCCCGAATAGCATTTGTGGAACCATTGCCATTTACCAGCACCGCCTTCTGGACATACGCAGAAGGGAAATGCCCGATAATAAAGAACAACGAAGGAGAGATTGACATTGCAGAAATGTTAGGCGATTTAAGTGCCTATATATGGACCAGTAATGTCCACCTTGATAACAATGACACAACGGATCCATATTATTACGATGCACCCATTATTCCACCGACATACTATCCTCACAATTTCCTGATCTACAGCGTTTACTGGACTCCTGATACCCTTATCTTTTACATTAACGGAATAGAACAACATGCAAAGTCAAACCCTGGCGTTGTAGATACAGTGATGCTCATCTTCGATAATACGCTACGTTGGCAGCGTCATCCTGACAATTATCCTCAAAGTCAAAATTACACCATGGATTCAACGGTTGTGGATTGGATCAGGGTGTGGACCTGGTCGGAGCCATGCCCACTGGTAATGAAAGAGCCGTGGCTGCTGAATCCGCTGCCCGACAACAATAATACGGGAAAACAGACCATGACCGTAATGTGGCAACTCGATTGTTCATTCCCTGAAAACACAACATGTACACTGAGATACGGTACCACACCGGCCTATTCCATGGGGCCTGTCTATCTTACAGGAAGTGGAGCGGACCGGCTCTATAAACACACCCTCGACGACCTGATGCCCGGCACCAGGTATTACTATTCGGTAGAAATCCCCGGCAATCCGGTACAAACCCATACAGGCTCGTTTATCACAGCGCCGGACCAAACGGAAACAACTGCTACCTTTTTCGCTTATGGGGCAACCTTTCCGGACCCAACTGACGTCACCCTGCACAACCAGGTATGTCAGACCATGAAGGATATGATGATGGTAGACCCCAACCAACAAACACTGTTGCTCCATACTGGTGATTGGGTGTCATTCGATAGTGAAGATACCTGGGCAGAAGAGTTCTTCAACCCTGATGATACTGATGCCCAATGGATAAGGAGCCATGTGCCCATCATGGGAGTGATAGGGGGAAATGAAAAACAGATACAAACGGTAAACCAGCACGGAGAAATGGTGACATATTTACCCGATTATCAAGGGAAGCTGTTTCAAAAATACTGGCCGTTTGAGTATGACCCAAATGTTGCCAACGACCGGCTTTTCCACTCTTTTGACTATGGCCCGGTACACTTTTGCTTACCCCAATTGGAAGAAACTCAGATGATGTTGGATTATCTTACGATCGACAACGACCTTGCATCAAATCAGAAGGACTGGAAGGTGCTTAGCTTTCACAGACCCCTGTTTACCCTTCATGGTGAACCCACAAACTATCATGTGGCTAATGCTATCAAACAACTGGCCATTGATCATGGTATTCAACTGGTGATCATGGGGCATGAAAACTATTATGCACACTGGATAGAAGATGGTGTGCATTACATGATCCTGGGCAATGGAGCTAGTGGAACCAATGGTATTGATGATGCTTTACTGAATAACAGTGATGTGTTGTGTGCATCAACGGCTCCCCATTTTGCCAGATTCACCATTGAAGATGATCTGATGATGGTAGAGGTGATTCAGGGTGCTGACTGGAACGGGACACAGGCAGGACACATCATTGAGCGGTTTGCCATCCCTAAATCTTCTCATATAC
>SKPS01000037.1 GCA_007119395.1 Lentimicrobiaceae bacterium | reverse complement strand
TCGTCATCAGACATGCCCAATGCACGGTGCAGCGCATGGTGGAGCCCACCAGGGTCGTCGGGTGGCGCCAGAAACCCGTTGAGCCCATCAGTAACCACCTCCCGTATTGTGGGATAGGCAGGGTAAACAGCCGGACGCCCACTGGCCATATACTCAAACACTTTCAACGGGGAACAATAGGCAATGGTGGGCACCTCGGCTGACCACATCGCCAGCAGCACATCAGCAGCATACAAACAGTCCGGAATCCCAGGATGGGGAATGTGCCCCAACAGGCGAATATTATCAATTCCCTGCTGCCCCGTCTCTTGTTGTACCCTCTCCATATCAGCATGTTTGCCCCCGGCCAAAACAAAGAGTAAATCAGGATTCATCAAGGCCAATTTGAGAATATAATGGATGCCCCTGTTTTGCTGCAGATTGCCGGTGTACACTACAATGTTGCGGTCTGATGGCAAACCAAGCCTCTGCCGAGCTGCTAATTTCTCCTGTGGGTTGATGAACATATCAGGATTAAACCCATCGTGTAATACGAGAAGCTTGTTGCCGGGGATGCCTGCATCCTCCCACCACTGACCAAGCTGATGGCTGATGGCGATCAGCATCAGTGCCGACTCCCGTCGACTGCCCCGTTTTACCATGTTCGAAAAGCGTTGGTTTAACCAGCCTATTCCATGGTGCATCCTGTTGTTATGTAGCTCCATAACCGTTGGAATGCCTGACTTGGTGGCCAGGTTAAAATAGACAGGATCCCTTACAAAGCAGAGGTGTGGCTTATAACGATTCATCACCCTTCTGACAAACATTGGGCTCAGATGGCGACTGATCTTGCCCGGTAAAGGTGAACGCATAAGATGTAACTGAACCTCGGGAGAGAGCCCTGTGTTGCGCTGTAGATAATTCTTCCCCTGATTATGATGCATCCCGGAAGAGCGCAGCGTAAGCAACACCCGATACCCCGTCGCCGACCATGCGTTGCACATAGAGACCACCTGCACCAGATTCGCCGATTTGGTGCTGATGTCAACATTATGCATATACAATAGCCTGCGTTGCGGCATGTCTCAGATCAGTTTTGAAGGATAATACCCTTCGTTGTATTTGGTAAGTAAATCAGGCTTTAATAGCTGACCAATAAAGAAAAACCAGGTCATATAGAGCGTGTTGTCAGTATTCATGCTGGGGGAGTATGTGAAGAAATCAATTAAAAAGAGTGGAAATAGCAAAAAGGTGGCTGAGGCAATGGTTTTCCAATAGGGGTTAAGGGTTTCGATTTTGCTGATTTTGGATACCTTCCTGTTGTAAAAAAGAAAGAACCACAAGGTAAAGAGCACACCCAGAGACCCTAGTCCGATAAAGGTGTTGGTGAAGCCAGTGTGTATGGTGCCGAGGATACGTATTACACCGGCCTGGCGCTGCCTTTCGTATCGTATGCCCACTTCCCCCACGATCAGATCCGGCCCAAACCCCACCATGTTGCTTCTCAAAGTGGGGTTTCTTAAAGCTGCCCCTCCTCCTGACATAGCATCACTCAACAACAGATAGGTGCCCCCAAATCGCCCCCGGTAATCACCCGTCTCATCGTCCATCAGGTTATATGTGTATAGATATGAGGTCAAAAAGGCACCATCATAACTCCCCCATACCTTCCGCTCAGGATTTAATGTAGGTGTAAGTCTGACCCCCAGATAAAAGACCACCACCAATACCACAATTCCAACCGGTACCAATCGAATCACCGACATGGGCAAAAAGCTGCCCCTCTGCAAATCCCTGAACCGCTTCCATAAAATCAATAACAACACAAGAACCATATAAAAATAGATACCTCGCTTGTTGCCTACCCACCCCATAAACAGGAATCCTGCCGTATAAAATAAATAACGATGGTCACGCCCCATATAGAGCCATGCAAAAACCATAAATATAATGGCATACAAAGGAAAGATGGTGTTTAAACTGCCGTTGGTGATGTTCATTGTGCCCACATACTCTTCGTATTGACCAATCAAAAGCAGTTTAACCACCGAAGCTACAATCTGCAGGGCAAACAGAAAGAACACATAACGGTTTACTTTGAAGAGTTCTCTTTTTGGGAACGGAAACATATAAACAGCCGACATAACAAGAAAGCTGTTTAGATAGTGGCGGTAATAGGAGAAGGCCTCAAAATTAAGGGTATTGGTTAGGACAATGGCTGCAAGGTAAAACAGGGTGAAGGCGATCATAAGCATCAGCCCCGGCAAACTTCTGGATATGGCTGTCCGTTCAAACAGTGCCACAAAAAAGAAGAACCAGGTCAAGGCCTCTATGGCTGCTTTGACCAGTGGCATGGGGATTTCGAGGATCGAAAAAACTCCCTGGAAAAAGAGCACAAACAGCAGGGCATACAAAGAGTTGACCTTTTTCAGGATCGAAAAGAGAGCGATAGGCGCCACAAAAAAGATCAGCAGATAAATAGTACCCATGGATTGTATGATTTACCCATGGCAAAGATGGGAAAATCTTTTTTACCGGAGTGGGTTAGCTGTTTGCTGTAAAACCCATGCGCAGTGTACCGTTAGTTTGACTTCCGGGCCATCAAGATGCCAATCGGCTCATTGAAACCCATGACCTGCAGGTAAACGGTTGTCCCATTGTCATCGGTCACAATGCGTTGTGCCAGCAACTCCGTAAGGTTTTTAATGTCCAATGGACGCCCCTCAAACTGCTTGTCAGTGCTGATGGTCACCGTTCCGTCTTCAACAGAAATAAGCTGCACCAGATTGGCATCAGACTCCTGTACAAAGACCGTAAACAACTGGTTAAGGTTCTCTGTATTTTTCCGCATCAACTCACTCCGTACCGACCATGAAAAGACCCGTGCGCTCAGTTCAAGGTTCCTGATGTTCAAGCTGTCAACAGCCTGGCTATGCTCAGCAACCATCTTGCTCACCTCCCGCTGGTGTTGCACCTTGTTCGACTGATGCACAACAAGTGACCATACAATTACCACCAACAGCGCAATGGCAAACGCAGATGCCGGCTTGTTGCTGTTCATCGCTTTCAATAGCTTGCTGAAAAACGAAGGCTTGTCAGGTGGCGGAGTGGGGGTTGTGCCCTTGTCGCCCGGGGAATCCCCCCCCATTGGTGGCTCAGAACTGCCGCCCGACAATGGCTCTTCCTTGTCATCTTTATGGGCTTCATGATTTTCCTGCTTCTCATTGCTGTGAGAATCTACAGGGTTCTCTTCTTTTTTCTCTTCTTTGTTTGCTTCATCCTTCTCTTTCATGAGGCTAGGTGTTTTAACGTTTTGTCTTTCATTACGCTCACACAATATATGCTACCGAATACGCCTGATAATGAACGGGAATCGGTTTTCAAACCCTTACCATTATGCATCGGCAGCAAGGTCTTCAAAAATACTTCATTTTTGGTTAATGGTGTTTTTTTTTTGATGATGAATTGGACGAGTTTCTGAAATGTCTGATAATTAGAAGTGTATGTTTGTTGTCAGAGTTTTGACTATTTTTGTGGATGTAAGTTGAAACGAAAAAAGGAGCAGTTACACATGGAACAGCGGGTATATTTGGTTACCGGAGGCACCTCCGGCATTGGTCTGGCAATTATAAAGAAGCTTGCATTGTCGGGGGTCACTGTGGTCTCTTTTAGTCGCAGTGCTGAAAAAGTAAACAGGATCAGGGAGTCTCTGGCGCTGACGGGGCAGAACATTGAGTTTATTCTTGGTGACATTACCAACCACGGTGATATAGAGGCGTTGTACAACCATCTGAGCAACACATACGGTGTTGTGCACGGTTTGGTGAACAATGCAGCGGTATTAAACAAGGGGACATTGGAGAGCACTACGTTACCTGAGTGGGAGCGGGTGTTGTCGGCCAACCTGACGGCTCCTTTTTTGCTCACCAAAAGGATGCTACCTCTGTTGCAGAAATCGGGGGATGGATCTATCGTGAACATCTCCTCAGTGGCGGCCCTGAAGCCCGGGACGAGCCTTGCCTACTCTGTATCGAAAGCCGGCCTTGATATGTTCACAAGGTATCTCGCCGGGGAGCTGGGACAATACGGCATCAGAGTAAACTCTGTTAATCCGGGGTTGGTGGTGACCAACCTGCACTACGACAATCGGATTGTTCAGACTGAAGAAGAGTACAGCCGGATGCTTGAAAGGGCGATTATTAGATATCCTCTGGGCAAGCTGGGCCAGCCTGATGACATCGCCGAGATGGTTTTGTTCCTGCTCTCTGAAAAGGCTTCATGGATCACCGGATCCATCATCACAGCCGACGGCGGGGTGATGAACGAAAACACCCTGATGCCCGGGAAGAAATGATAAACCCGGTTTCTCTCACTTTCTGCCAACCCCGGTAAGCCGGTCGCCAAAAATGCCAAACCATTTGGTGAGCCAGTAGTTGGGGTACTGCGTGGCTACCTTTGCAAAATTTTCAAGCCTGGAGTGGCGCAGGGCAATGGTTTTCGGATGCTTTGTCTCCTGCCTGATACGGCATTGCGAGAAGCCGGC
Source organism: Lentimicrobiaceae bacterium (assembly GCA_007119395.1). Classification (GTDB taxonomy): domain Bacteria; phylum Bacteroidota; class Bacteroidia; order Bacteroidales; family SKPS01; genus SKPS01. Next base: position 11,741 of record SKPS01000037.1, on the reverse strand, counting down.
TTCGTGAAAGCTTCTCTTTAACGTATCAGGGAAGAATTCAGTGAGATGGTATGGGGGAATGGTCATGGTTTTCTGTGTGCCGGTCATACGGTAAAGCAGAAAAGCCAATCGTGTGGAGATCAGATTCAGGGTAGAGGGCACATGAACGATGCATACTCCACCCGGCTTCAACAGAGAGTGTGCATATCTAAGTGCATCCAAAGGGTTGGTGAAATGCTCCAACACATCACCCATCATCACTAAATCGAAGCTTTCTGCTTTAAGCTGGTTGCCGGTCTGCTCTTTTGTGAATGGTGTCTGGATGATGTTGAGCTGGTAGTTTTTTCTTGCATGCTCCGCTGCAAAAGAGGAGATCTCAACGCCGGTAACATGGTAGCCTGCAGTCTTGAATGCGTTGAGCAACTCTCCGGTGGCGCAACCCACTTCCAGTACCGATCCACCCTCCGGCAGCAGATGCCTCACTTCGTCTACCTTCGCACCATAGTCCACTCGTGCTACCGCCGTTAGGTAATCCTCCGAATAATGGTGCGTTTGCACATCCTCTTCCGTGAAATACTCGGCACGGTACATCTCATCAATCTCATGGTCTGTGGGCCTTGGATGTAACACAATGAGCCCGCAATAACCGCACTTAACGGCATAAATATGTCGCTTCTTGAACCAGTAACGGAAAGGGATTTTACGACTGTGCCGATTGCCACATAAATTACATTTGAATTGTTCTTCCATAGGCAGAAAACCGGGTGATGTTGTATTTGTGTTTCAATGAAAGGCAAAAGTAACAAAAACGACGAACCCGGTCTTGTGGGTATAGGCTCTTAAGGGGAGCGTTGGGTTGTTTGTTCCGGGAAGGGGTTGTATAGTTCAGCAGCCAACAGATGTGCCTCGTATTGAAGATGAAAAAGCTGAACGGAGCTTTGATAGTACGCCGACAGCTCTAAAAGGTATTCAGTAATTGTAATTTCTCCTTTTTGGAAGGCCTTGTCGAGGAGCTCAATATTGCTCAGGTCTGCGAGATCATTCTGAAACATAGAGGCCACTTGTTGCAGGTGGAGAGCCTGTTCATGGAGGCTCTGTTGCCTGAGTCGGTATTGAAGCAGTGAGGTCTCTTCACGACTTTTTGCTGCCACAGCCTTCGCTTTTGCATGATTCACTGTGTTGCGTTGTTCCCACAGTGGAATTGTAATTCCGGCAATGAAACCACGGAACTCCTGTCCCAAAATTTTTTCGCTCATGTAACCCCCATGAATGCCTGGAAGCCTTTGCGATGAAGCCAGCCGGATCTCCCTGTTAGCAATCTCGGTCAATAGCCTGTTCCATTGCAATACCGGTTGATCCTCTGTGATTTGGATAAACCACCGCTCAAAGTCGGTGTCAAGCATCACTGGGCCTAGCACAGTGTCTCTGATTGCCAGAGGATTGCCGCCATTCATCTCTTGTAACCGGGCATCAAGGATTGCCTGTTTGGCTTCGAGCTGTCTAAGTTCACCAGTGATGTTCAATAGGTTCATCTCTGATTTCCTGTAATCAAGTACAGTGACCTCTCCGAGGTCGAATTTTCGCTTCATGAACTCAACAATTTGGCGCGCGTGTTCCTGCCTGCCTCGCAAGGCTGTCATTAATGCATTCTGGTAAACCAGCTCAAGGCAGATGAGTCGTGCCTCGTAAAGCAAAACGCTGGCCCAAAGACCATATTCTGTCTCAACCCTTTGCATCTGCAACTCTGAAAGACGTGCCTTGTGAAAATACACCGTGGGAAATTCAAATGATTGGGTAATGTTTATGTCTGTTCTGTTTCCCAATGCAGAAGGATTTCCCCATAGATAATTAACCGTGGCTTCAGGGTTGGCAGGCATCAAGCCGGTTTGGTGCTCAAGCATGCGTGCATCAGCCTCAAGCTTTAGTGCTTGTAACAAAGGATTGTTCCTTTCGATCTGTTGTAGCACTGTGTCTAATGTAGTTTGTGCTGGCAGAGATGATGCAACAAGGGCGATCATGATACTCAGAAAGGTTGTTTTCATTTTGCTCCGTTTTTTTTGGTTAGCCTGTTGAAGGTGATGCTATATATGATGGGTACGACATAAATGTTAAGAATTGTTGATGTGATCAACCCGCCCAGAATCACCTTTGCCATGGGGCTTTGGATCTCATTTCCAGATATGTCACCCCTCAGGGCCAGTGGGATCAATGCCAGAGAGGCCGTGAGTGCGGTCATCAGGATGGCATTCAGCCTGTCGGCAGAGCCCCTTGTGATGGTCTCATAGAGTGGGACGCCCAGGTTTTGAAGTCTCTTGTAGTTGGAGATAAGCAGGATGCCGTTTCGGGTGGCAATACCAAACAGGGTGATAAACCCGATGATGGCCGGGATGCTCACCACCGATGATGTGATCCAGATAGCGAACACACCACCGATCAGTGCCAGGGGCAGGTTCAGCAAGATAATACCTGACAGCCTGAACTCCTTGAACTCCTGGAGCAGGAGGAAGAAGATGATGATGAGTGCCAGAATGGATGCGATCAACAGGGTTCTGGATGCCCGCTCTTCACTTTCGAACTGGCCACCATATTCGATCCGGTACCCTTCAGGCAACCGGATGTGGTCATTGATGGTGGCACGGATGTCGTTCACTACACTGCGCAGATCCCGCCCTGCGACGTTGGCAGACACTACTATGTTTCGCTGCACATTCTCGCGGGTGATGGTGCCGGGACCAGTAACAGAGACAATGTCAGCCACCTGCTCCAAAGGAACCTTGCTGCCATCAGCGACATCAATCAGCGCGGTGCGGATCCCATCCATGCTGCTGGTGTGGTGCTGGTGAAGCCGAAGCACCAGGTCGAAAGAGCGTTGACCTTCATAAACATCTGCCACCTTCAAGCCACCAAAAGCGATATGCACAAAGTCGTGAAACTGCTCCAGGGTAATGCCGTAATGAGCCAGCTTCTCCCTGTTGGCACGGATCTGAAGCTGTGGGATCTCTACCTGCTGGTCAACATTCACGTCCACAAGCCCCTCAATGCCATTGATATGGTGCTCAATCTCTTTTCCGGTTGAGTAGAGTCTCCCGAGATCGTGACCAAAAATCTTGATGGCAATATTGGCACTCGTTCCGGAAAGCACATGGTCTATCCGGTGCCCCAGCGGCTGACCTACTGAGGTGGCAATGCCGGGTATCGCTTCCAGGGTGCTGCGCACATCAGCCATAAAGCTTGCCTGGCTGCGATCCTTCAGGATGAAGTTCACATCCAACTCAGCACTGTTTGTGGTCTGGGCGTGTTCATCCAGCTCACCCCGACCTGTACGCCTCGCTGTACTGATCACCTCAGGGATAGCCAGCAACTCCCGCTCTGCCAATGTACCCAACCGATTGCTCTCCTCCAAAGAAGTGCCGGGCTCGGTAATGAGCGCAATGGTCAGCGCCCCCTCGTTGAACTCAGGAAGGAAACTCCGCCCGAAAGTGGAGAAAATCACAATGGCCGCAACGAAAAGGGAGATAATCGGAATTAATACTGCTCTTTTGTGCCCCAATGCCCACCCCAGGGAACGCTCATAACCACGGGTCAGCTTTCTGACGATCCATTTCTCTTTGCGGTTTTTGATCAGATAACGATCCCCGCTCAGCATCAGCTGCCCCAGTACCGGGGTTAATGACATCGCAACAATCAATGAGACAAACAGCGAGACAATAAACGTGATACCCAGAGGTTGGAGCATTCGCCCCTCCATGCCAGAGAGGAAGAAAAGGGGGCAGAAAGCCACAATGATGATGAGGGTGGCATTCATGATGGAAGCCCTGATCTCTTTGGAAGCTTCATAAACCACGGTAAAAGCATCCCGTCGTTCATCGGAAGGCAGCAGGTGGTTCTGACGAAGCCGGCGGTAAACATTCTCTATATCTATGATGGCATCATCAACCAGAACACCTATGGCAATGGCCATCCCCCCCAGACTCATGGTGTTCAGGGTCATGCCGAGCAGGTGAAGAACCAGTATCGCTCCCAGTAGCGACAGCGGTATGGCAAGCAGGGAGATGATGGTGGTGCGGAAGCTCCCCAGGAACAGAAACAGGATGATGGAGACAAAGATGGCTCCTTCAATCAGTGCGTGCCTTACGTTTGAGATGGCTGTGTTGATGAAGTCGGCCTGCCTGAAGATGCGGGTGTTGATCTCTACATCGGCAGGGAGGTTCTCCTGCAATTGCAAAAGGTTCTCTTCGATACGTTCTGTCAGGTCAAGGGTGTTGGCGTTGGGTTGTTTGGAGACAGAGAGGATGATTGCTGGCTTAGCATTGCCCGAGGCATATCCCATCCTGGGCGCATGCCCAATGGTCACCTCCGCCACATCGCTGATGCGAACCGGACGACCATCCACCATCCGGAGAAAAGAGGCGCCCAGCTCCTCCAGATCAGAAGTGCGTGCGATTCCCCGTACAAGGTATTCGTTGCCATATTCACGCAGCACACCACCCGGCGCATTGTCGCTGATGTGGCGACAAGCCTGCATCAGGTCGTCCAGCGTGACACGGTAGTGATGCATCCTGGCAGGATCAGCCAGCACCTGGTATTGCTTGTAGTCGCCCCCCATGATGGTTACCTGTGAAACACCTGTGGTGCCCAGTATCAAAGGTTTTACATCCCACTCTGCCAGGGTGCGCAGATCCATCATCGAGGTGCTGTCAGATTGAATGCCTATCAGCATAATCTCACCCATCATACTCGACTGTGGCGCCAGCATCGGTTGACCCGCTCCTTCCGGCATTTGTGCATCTATCCCGATAAGGCGCTCAGAAACGATCTGTCTGGCCCGGTAAATATCTGTGCCCCAGTCAAACTCCACCCAAACAAAGGAGAACCCTTGCGAAGAGACCGAACGAACCCTGCGTACATCTGTAGCGCCGTTGACAGCGGTCTCCAGGGGAAAGGTGACCAATCGCTCAATCTCTTCAGGTGCCATACCATGGGCATCTGTCATCACCACCACAGTAGGGGCAGTGAGGTCAGGGAAAACATCGATATCCATCCTGCTGGCGATCCAGATGCCAAAAACAAGCAGCATGAAAGAACTCAACATGATGAACTGCTTGTTCAGCAGTGAAAACTTTATAAATTGGTTCAACATAGCTCTTTCGGTTTAATGAACATGACCTGAGTGGGCGTCCAGGGCTGAAGAGGCCTCAGCCAGCTTCACGATCCTGGCTCCACGTATCACTATGCGGTCTGTGCCGGCAAGTCCCTTCACGATCTCAGTGTGAAGCCCATCACTCACCCCCCTGTGCACTTCCCGCTTTTCAAACAGTTCCGGTGTAAGCTGCACATATACAAAGTATAGTCCCTGCTGCTCAATCAGTGCACTGTTGGGGACAGTAAGCGTTGAGGATCCTGCAGCGGTTTTCAGGAACACCTCCACCAGGCTGCCGGGCACCCAGTGGCCGGGGTTCCGTACATGCAGGTGGACAGGGATCAGGTGTCCACCCGAAGTAGTGCTTCTGCCAAAGGAGAGTATCCTGCCGTTCAGTTGCTCCAGCGGGTAAAGTGTGCCACCATCGCCGGAGCGTATGTTGGCACCGCTGAGCTGAGGCAGGTCATGGATGTGCCGTTGTGGTACCTCAGCAGTCAGTAGCAAATCGTCACTGCGGGAGATCACCCCAAGCGGCTGTCCCGCCTCCACGAAGGTGCCGTTGCCTACCCTCCACTCCCTGATGAAACCACCCCTGGAAGCCCGGATAACCCGCCCCCCCTCGGTAACATTGCTGCTCACATTGCGGTAAACCGCCTCTGCATGAGACAATCGCTGTCGCGCTTCAAGAAGGTCACGCTCAGTAACCAAACGATCTTTTGATAACTCCTCCAAACGTGTGTGGTCGGCACGTGCACGCTCCAGATCACTCAAAGCACGCCGATACTCAACCAAAATATTGTCGGTAAGAAAGCCCTCCCCCGAAATTGTTACCAACTCCTGACCAGCACGAACCTCTGCCCCCACGGTGCCTGCTCCCGGTGACATCAACACCACACCCGAAACAGTAGACACAACCACAACCTCGCCGTCAGGAACCACTGAGACCCTGGCCATCGTCCGGATAACCCCGCCAAAAGGCCTCTCCTCTGGAAAACCCGTTGCAAAGTCAACCTTCCACGACTGCTCCTTGGTGAACGATACCGCATTGGGATGCGTCACCATGGCCGACCCGGCAGATGCCTCACCTTCATCGTGAGTGGAATAAACCGTCGCCGGGCCAAGGGTGATATGGTTAATCTCTCCATCAATATGGATCTCAATGGCCATATCTGCAACACCCACCCGGGGGGGCAGTATAGAAAAAAGATAGATCCCCGGCGCAGAAACATCCGACGCTTCGGCACGAACCCCTGAACCTCCTGATCGCAGAAAGAAAATGACTTCGCCTGAATCCAACGGTTTGAAGGAGGGAAGGGTGGTAATATGAACAAGCACTTCAGACTCTCTGCCTGCCACAAATGGGTCCGCCTCAACAAAGACTTCGAAGTCGTCTGTGTATGCCGTATATTGGAAATGAACGGGTTCGTGATCATGGTGATGATGATGGTCGTGGTGGTGGCAACCATGAAGCAAGAATATTGCTGCCAGTAAAGCAATTGATTGTAATGGTTTCATATTGAAAAAGATAAATATAGTTATTGCTGATAAAAAAAGCCTGTGGAGGACTTGATGCCCACACAAAGCGCAGAAGCTATGTGAGATGGCTTCAGGCGAATGGAGAGGGGGGTGCTTTTTGCCCGATGTGGGCCGAGAGCATAAGGTGTATGGTTCGCGTGTGATTCTGCGGTGGCCGGAACAATCGGTGGAATAACCAGATTTGGATATCAGGGGTCTGAATACAGATGCCCATGGTGGCTGGATGGTGGATGCTGTGAGTCAACTCCCCGGCTTCCACTTGCATGGAGATGTTGTGTGTTTTGCGGGTAAACAGCAGGTCTTCCAACAGACAGTTGTCAGGAGGAAGTTCGTCGCCAAACGCACGATCTTTCGTGTGGTTTGCGAGTGGTTCCGGTAATTTTTCAGGACAATGTTCTCCGGTAAAACAGGGCAACGCACCATGGTGGTGGTGAGGCAGCAGATCGTGACCAAGCAACACGAACTGCGCAAGTATGAGCAAACACCATGACGCTTTTCTTACCATATCGCAATGATCGAATGGAGAATATCAACAGACAAAAATACGCATTTTTTCAAAACTCCACAAACCATTCGCCGGTGCTGCGTGACAGTTCTATTGCGCTGTGCGAGTGTTGGTTGAGGGTTTCGTAGTAATTAAGGTAGATCTCGTTGAGGGTTCTTTGTGCTTCGAATACCTCAAGCAGCGACACTTCACCCCGTTGGTAGCTGAACACCACGGCATCGCGTACCCTTTCGGCATCATTCAGGATGCTTTCTGTAAAGAGCATCCTTTTGCCCGAGAGCAGTTGCAGTTGTTCCCATGCATTGCGCATCTCCACATCGGCGGTGAGCACGGTGGAACGGTAGATCTGTTCGCTCTGCTCGTAGCGTGCTCTGCTTTCAAGGTAGGAACCTCTGTTGAACCCGGAGAACTGCAAGGGGATGATCACGCCGGCATAAGCAGCCCTGACACCCGGTCCGGGGCGTAGTGCCTCTTCGTTGTGATAACCGGCCACCAGAGAGATGTCGGGGAAGCGCTCAGAACGCGCCAGTTGCATCGCATGACGCGCGGCCTCCTGCTCATGCTGTGCCATCCTCAGATCAGGCCTGTTCTCTAATGCCTGCCGACGCAGATCGTCAAAAGTCAGAGCAGGTGGACGAAGATTCATCTCCCCAACAAATACCAACGAATCGGAAGGGATGCCCCCTATCAGAAAGAAGATCTCAGAAAGCAATTCTGAAAACCCGGCACGCACATCGAAGAGGTCTGCGGTGAAGCTGCGTGCCTCCAGCCGGGTCTGGATCAACTCCACCTCGCCGATCTCGCCCACCTCGAACAAGGCACGGTTGATCTCCATCAGCTCGTTAAGCTGGGTCAGCTCCAACGACATACGCTCCAATATCAGCTGCTTTGTCAACGCATCAGCAAAAACAAAAGCAGCATCTGCCCTGAGGTACCGCATAAAGTCGTCGAGGCCGGCCTGTGCCGCATAGAGCTCCGCCTGTGCCTGCCTGATGCGGTTGCGACGCTTCCCGAAGAGCTCTATCGGCACCTCCATCTCAAAAGCTATGTTGGAAGGCATGCCGCCAAACTCATCCCCGTCGAAGGTGGGCAATATGATCTCCAGCTCCGGATCCTGAAACACCTTCGATGCCCTCAACGCCGCCTCTGCTGCGGTGACCTCGTATCTCTCTATGATGAACTCGAGATTGTTCTGGATCACCAGTTGTAAAAAATCATTAAAAGTGACCTGCTGCACCGGCCGCTCTGTAGCGTGGCTGCGGATGCTCACCAACATGACAAGGGTGAGCAGAATAGCTTGGAGATATGTTGTTTTTTTCATGATGTGATGGTGTTGTTTGAGGGTTTCTGTTTTTTTGCGAAATGCTTTTCTACCAAGTAGTAGATCACCGGCAGCACGATCATGGTGAGGATGGTTGCGGAGGCAAGCCCACCCATCACTACGGTGGTGAGGGGTCGTTGGATATCGCTTCCCACACCGAAGGTGTAAGCAGCGGGGAGCACTCCGAATAGCGTGGTCGTGGCGGTGATGAGCACCGGTCTGAGACGTTGTCCTGCTCCGGTGATGACAGCCTCTTTCAGGCTCATGGTTTGCTTTTTCCACACCCTGTTGAGGTTGTTGATCAGGATCACACCGTTTTGTACGGCCAGTCCTGAGAGGGCGATGAAACCCACAATGCTGGCTACATTCATGGTCATCCCCCGGAACTGCAGCGCCAGCAATCCACCCAGCACCGCCAACGGCAGGGATGAGAGGATCACCAAAGGATGGCGCAAAGTGTTGAACTCGGCATACAGCAACAGCAGAATGATGCCCAGCACCATCGCCAGGATGACCAGCGCCCTCCCTTCAGCACGCTCCTTGTTCTCAAACAGGCCACCCCACTCTATGGAAAAGAGATCCGGGTCGTATGCTACCTGATGGTCAATCGCCTGCTGCGCCTCACGGATGAAATGCGAAAAGTCACGACCGCGCAGGTTGAGCTTCACGGTAGAGTGTCTGCGGTTCATCTCCCGCGAGATGGTGCTCTCACCGGTGGTCTGTACAATCTGTGCCACCTGCGACAACGCCACCGAAGCTCCGTCAGGAGATTGTAACAGCAGATTGCCGATCTTTTCGGGTGTGTTGCGGACCTCTTCCGGAAATCGGAGTATCACATCGTAACGACGCTGACCCAGGAAAATCTCTGACACCTCACTGCCACCAATGCCCACTTCGATCAGCTCTGAGATTTGTGACACGTTGATGCCGAACCTTGCCGCTGCATCCCTGTCGATCACAATTTGCATCTGCGGCAACGGAGGCTCCTGGTCGATAGCCAGGTCCACAGCCCCCTCCACACCCTCCAGGGTGGTAAGGATCTCTTCTGCAATACGGCGTGTCTCGGTAAAGTCCTCACCGAACACTTTTACCACCAGTTCACTGTGCGCACCGGCAACCTTGTCGTTCACCCCGTCGATCATGGGCTGCGAAAACCCAACCGTCATACCGGGTATCTGCTGTAACCGTTTGTCCATCTCTTCGATCAGCTCCAGCTTGCTCCTGCGGGGTCGCCAGGTGTTGTAAGGGTGGAGCCCCACCATTGACTCAATATGCGAAGGCGTGAACGGGTCGGTGCCGTCGTCGTTGCGGCCAAGCTGGGTCACAATAAAACTCACCTCAGGAAATTCGCGCACCGCACTGCGCAGCTCCGCCGCCATCTCAGTGCCCTTCTCCAATGAGATGCCCGCAGGGAGCTTCACCTGAAGCCAGATAGACCCTTCATCAATATAGGGAAGGAACTCCTTGCCGATCCGTACAAACACAAACACCGTAAGTAAAACCGCTAACAATGCGGGAATAATGGCATAACGAGGGAAATCGAGAAGGAAACTCATCATAGAGAGGTATCTCCTTTTCAGCCACTCCATCGGCTTGTTCACAAACACCCTGGAAGGTTTACGGTATGCCCACAACATCAGTCCCGGAATCACCGAGAGGCTGAACAGGAGAGCGCCACCCAGTGCAAAGGCTACGGTATAGGCCATGGGGGTGAAGAACTTGGCCTCGATCCTTTCAAAGGCAAACAGGGGTAAATGGGCTGCAATGATGATCAACACTGAGAAGAAGATGGGCTTTGCGATGCGGATCGTGCTTCCGGCTACCCGCTCCTCTGTGAACAACTCTTCGGGGTTTTTCTCACGCCGTGCCTGCAATGACTCCACAATCACAATGGCAGCGTCAACCAGGATCCCGAAGCTGAGGGCACCCAGCGAGAGGAGGTTGGCAGGTATGTTGGTCACATACATCAGGGCAAAAGATACCAGCATGGCAAACGGGATCACCATGGCTACGATGAGTGCCGATTTCACGCTCCCCATAAAGAGTAGCAGGATCAGCACCACTAGGGCGATCCCCTGAAAGAGCGTCCTGGACACAGACCTTACCGTCTGGTCGATTAGTTCGGTGCGGTCGTAATAAGGGACCACCTCCACCCCTTCAGGGAGGATGCGGTGGTTAAGCTCATCAACCTTGCTGTTGATGCCGGCCAAAACCGGTGTGGGATCCTCGCCACGAAGCAACACCACGATCCCCTGCACCAGATCGTCTTCGTCATCACGCCCCAGCATCCCGTTTCGCTCCATGGCGCCCAGCTTCAGCTCACCCAGGTCACGAAGGAAGATAGGCGTGCCATCAATGGAAGTCACCACCACATTGCCCAGATCCTCCAGTGACCTCACCAGTCCAATGCCACGGATCACGTATGCAAGATCACCACGAACAACACGCCCGCCTCCCGCATTGGAGTTGTTGATCTCCACCGCCTCAATCACATCCTCCAGCGACAACCCGTATTTGACCAATAGTGTGGGATCCAGCTCGCACTGGAACTGGGTGGTCTCACCACCATGGCTCACCACCTCAGCCACACCAAACACCTCACGCAAACGTGGTATCACCACCCACTCCTGCAACTCGCGCAACTCACGCTGGGTGTAAATGTCGGAATGAAGGGTGTAGCGGAAGATCTCCCCCGTGGGACTGGTGAGTGGCTCCAGCTCAGGATCAGCCCCGTCGGGGAGCTCAGCCTCCAGTAACCGCTCACGGATCAGCTGACGCGCGAAATAGTCGTCCATGCCATCAGCAAAAACCAACGTGATCATCGACAAGCCAAAAGTGCTCTTCGAACGCATCACCAGCAAGCCCGGCATGCCGTTAAGCACGCGCTCTAAAGGTATGGTGATCTGCTCCTCCACCGTCTCGGCTGCATGCCCCGGATACTGGGTGATCACCATGGAGGTGACATCAGCAATGTCAGGGTATGCATCGATCTCCAAGCGGGTGAAAGAGTAGTAGCCAAACAGCGCCAGCATCACAAACAACGTCATCATGATCCAGCGCCGCGCCAGTGTAAATCGTATAAATTGATTGATCATCATCTCTCTTCTCCGTTAAAGGGTTTCTGATTTTGTTGCTGAAAAGTGTGCCAGGCATCAAGATCCTATGGCAGCATTACGGCATTGACAGTCACCACACGCTCTCCTGCGTATATGCCCCGGGTGATGACCAGCTTGTCACCAGCCCTGTCACCGGCTACCACT